>JAAYOK010000011.1 GCA_012520355.1 Bacillota bacterium
ACTTTCACCTCCGTGGAATTACGCGTTCAGAGCCCCCAACACGTTTTTACTGTTGTATCGTTGTCGCTGCTCTTAAAGGCATAATTGCTCGAAGTAAATTCGAACCTGTACGACTGCCTGTCGCACAAAAGAGCCCGCGACCTGACATCGCGGGCTCTTACATTTGGCTTCTATTTATTCACTTTTGACCAAGTGTCTCGCAGGGCCACCGTTTGGTTAAACACCAGGTGTTCTGGTGACGAATCTGAATCAACACATAAGTAGCCTTGCCGTTCGAATTGGAATCGATCTTCTACCTGAACATCCTTGAGATTCACTTCAACTCTGGCGTCGGTGAGGATCTCCAAAGAATTCGGATTTAGATTTTCCTCTAACTCTCCTACACCCGGATCTTCCACCGTAAAGAGATGGTCATACAGCCGAACCTCTGCAGGCAAGGAATGATTGGCCGCCACCCAGTGTAGTGTGGCCTTCACTTTGCGTCCATCTGGAGCCGATCCACCCTTGGTTTCAGGGTCATAGGTGGCCCGAATCTCGACAATGTTGCCTGCCTCATCCTGGATCACGTCAGTGCAAGTAATAAAGTAAGCAAAACGCAAACGCACCTCACGGCCTGGTGCAAGCCTAAAGAACTTTTTCGGCGGATCCATCATAAAGTCCTCTTGTTCAATGTAGATCTCCCGCTCAAAGGGGATCAGCCTCGTGCCTGCCTCAGGATCCTGCGGATTATTTACGCCTTCCACATACTCCACTTGCCCTTCTGGGTAGTTTTCGATCACGACCTTCAAGGGACGAAGCACAGCCATGGTCCTTGGGGAGGTTTGATTCAGATCTTCGCGTAGGCAATGCTCTAAGAAAGCATAATCTACCATACTGTTGGCCTTGGAAACTCCAATTCGCTCTGCGAAGTCCCGAATGGCAGCGGGAGTGTAACCCCGTCTGCGAAGCCCGGAAAGAGTGGGCATGCGGGGATCATCCCAGCCGTTGACAATACCCTTCTGGACCAACTCTAAGAGTTTACGCTTGCTCATCATGGTGTAACTCAAGTTCAGTCGGGCGAACTCTATTTGCTGTGGATGGGGTTTTGGATAGACTTGTTCCAAAATCCAATCATACAAAGGCCGATTGTTCTCAAACTCCAATGTGCAAATGGAGTGGGTGATATTCTCGATGGCATCAGACAGACAGTGCGTAAAATCGTACATTGGGTAAATGCACCAGGCATCACCGGTCCGGTGATGGGCCACCTTCCGGATCCGATACAGGGTTGGATCGCGCATCACAATATTGGGCGAAGCCATATCGATTTTTGCCCTTAAGACATGACTTCCCTCTTCAAACTCGCCCTGCCTCATCCGCTGGAAAAGGTCTAGGTTTTCTTCCACAGAACGATTACGATAGGGACTGTCTTTGCCCGGTTCCGTCAGTGTTCCCCGATAGGCGCGAATTTCTTCTGCACTCAATTCGCAGACATACGCTTTCCCCTGTTTGATCAGCTCCACAGCCAACTCATAAAGCTGCTCAAAGTAGTCTGAAGCAAAGTACAGATGCTCGCCCCAATCAAAACCAAGCCAATGGACGTCACGCATAATACTCTCAATATACTCCGTCTCTTCCTTTTCGGGATTGGTGTCATCAAAACGTAGATGACAAGTACCCTTGTAGTCTCGGGCTATACCGAAGTTGAGACAAATTGACTTAGCATGCCCAATATGCAAATACCCATTGGGCTCTGGAGGAAAACGAGTGACCACAGCTTTATGCTTGCCACTGGCTAAATCCTCGTCAATGATGTTCCTAATAAAGTTAGATGGGGCATTTATGTTCGTGTCCATCAGCATATCCTCTCCTATAACGTACTATCTATATCACTTTAGCACATCCACGGCAACTGTCAAGCAATGGGTCGCCCACCATAGTGCAAAACGCACTTGCCGGCAGTTTCATTACCAAGTTGGGCACTCTCCCAAGGAGATCGTCCTTGCACAAAGGCATGGAGAAAACCAGCGGCAAAAGCATCACCAGCCCCCGTTGTATCTAGGGCCTGAACAAAGTTTGCCGGCAGATGACGAACAAGATCTCCCTTGGCCACCAGGCATCCTTCGGAGCCCAGCGTCATGGCTACACAGGGAAAGATGTCCGAGAGCTTGCCGATGATAGCATCAGGCTCCCTTTCACCGGTTAAGACCTTCCCCTCGTCCAGATTAGGCAAGATGAGGCACGCACCTTCTATTAACCTCAAAAATCGGTCAGGTCCAAACTCCGCCAAGAGGGCATAGGACGATGGATCCACCGAAAAGGGAATGTTTCGTTCTTTTGTCCTGTCCAGAAGATCCATGGTGGTTGTAGCAAGCTCCTTGGAACCAAAGAAGGAGTAGCCTGTCAGATGCAGGTGACTGAGACCTGCAAAGAAGGTATCAGGAATGTCACTTGGCGTAACAAGCAAGTTTGCTCCCCTCGATGTTACCATGGTGCGCTCGCCGCGGTCATCCAAAAAGAGCAAGATGGTTCCAGTCGGGTCGTCCTTTTCGGCCAAAAAGCTCTCCACACCATAGCTCGCTAACTCCATTTTCAATGTCTCGCCTGCCAAATCCTTACCCAGAGCACCAGCAAAGCGAACGGAACTACCCAGATGACCAAGCCAAGTAGCAACATTCCCGGCAGAACCACCTCCTTGATAGGAGATCTCCCCCGTGACATCGCTACCGATTTGTAAAGGGCCGTGGGCGCGGACGGCGATATCAAAAATCAGGTCACCAAACACCCCAATCATCATTATGCTCCCAGACAATAGATGTGGGCGAGCTTGGCCCCTAGGAGTAAATTGTTCTTAACTAGGGCAATATTAGCCTTCACCGTCTCCCCTTCACTAATCTCATGGAGGCGGCCAAGGATATAGGGTGTCACATTCTTGCCCTGTACGCCCTGGGCTGCAACTTCACCCAAAATCGTCTCCAGCCACGCATCAAACTGTCCAGAATCAAGTTCATCCTGAGGGGGTATAGGTGTTGCAACCACCATACCTCCTGGAATCCCCAGGGCCTCCTTGGTCCTAAAGGTCTTCACGATCTGGGCAGGTTCATCCATGGCATAGTCCACTTTAAGCCCACTATCCCTCAGGTAAAAGGCGGGAAAGTGCTCTGTCTGATAACCTACAACCATGGTGCCTTGACTCTCTAAGACTTCCAACGTCTTGGGAAGATCTAAGACAGACTTGGCACCAGCACACACAACCATGAGATTGTATGTGGCCAAAGCCTGCAAATCTGCGGAAATATCGAAGCTTTCTTCAGCGCCGCGATGAACTCCCCCGATGCCGCCGGTGACGAAGACTTTGATCCCAGCCAGGTGGGCAATCTGCATGGTGGTGGCCACTGTAGTAGCCCCATCGAGCCCCAGGGCAACAAGGGCTGGAATATCCCGCAAACTTGCTTTGGGAATGTCCCTGGTCTGAGCAATGTAATGAAGCTCATCTTCGGTTAAGCCAACCTTGAGCTTGCCACCTAGGATCCCAATGGTAGCAGGTACAACACCCTCCGCTCTAAGCAGGCCTTCCAGTTCCAAGCCCAGTTGGAAGTTCTCTGGATAGGGGAAACCATGGGCAATGATGGTCGATTCTAGGGCAACAACCGGTTTGTTCTCAGCCAACGCTTGCTTTACTTCAGCACTCAAATGTAACACGTTAACCCTCCTTTGCTATTAGAGATTCTAGCATGGGCTTGATGCCCCACGTCGCAGCAAACTGAACATACTGATCCCAAGCCTGCTCCATTTTCACCTGGGAGTCTAAGAACGCTCGGATCAAGAGATTTTTCGGTGTATGTTCCAGATCGATAAACTCCATCACCCGCACCAGATACCCCTCGGACTCCAAGAGTTTGGCGCGAGCGGCATCGGTAAGGAGCGCCGCCGTACGTTCTTTCAACACTCCATGCTCGAGAAGAACGGAATCCTTCCCTTGTTCAAGCTGTCCGAAAACTTCATGTTGGCAACAAGGGACGGCAAGAATCACCTGTGCACCCCATTTTACAGCTTGGGCCAAGGCGTAATCGGTGGCAACATCACAGGCGTGCAAGGAAACCACAAGATCTACTTGGCCCTCAGTACGGAAATCTCGAATATCTTCGGCATAGAAGTTTAAGTGGTCAAAGCCCAGACGGGTAGCCATTTCATTACAAAAAGCAACCACATCTTCTTTGAGATCTAAGCCCACAATTTGAACATTGAGCTTCAGCTGTTCTACAAGGTAGTGGTACAAGGCAAAGGTAAGATAGGCCTTGCCACTGCCAAAATCCACGATGCGAAGGGGCCTGTCCTCCACTTCTTTTAGATGGGGCATACAATCTGCAACAATTTCTAGATACTTGTTCAACTGGCGAAACTTGTGGTAACGCTTTTTCAAGACCTTCCCCGCCTGGTTCATAACGCCGAGCTCAACTAAGAAAGGATACGCTGTACCTTCTTCCAGGATATATTGTTTCGATCTGTTATGGGCTAAGTCTACCTCTTGGCCCTGCCGAGATGGTTTATGCTGCAAAATCTTAAGGGCCCCTTTCTTGCTCACTAGAACCTGCCAATCGGCTTCAGAAGTGAAAAAGTGACCTTGGCGAAAGACTCCACTGAGCATATCCAGGACGAGCTTTTCCGCCTGAATAGGTGTGAGGTTTTCATGTAACTCTTTTTGATCATAATGATAGGTCGCTTGATAGAACAACTCACCCCTCAACTCTATGGGGCGCATGGACACCCGTCCGTAGGGTGTTTGCTTGCTCCGCAGCTTACTGAGGGTGCAAGCGAGGAGGCGCCCTTCACTAAAGATCCTTTGGAGGAACCTTTCAAACTCATGAATTGTCGTCACAAAATCACTTCCTAGCTCGTGGTTACCGCTTTGTCAATTAGGGGCTGCAAATGTTCCTGTTGATCAAAGATCCAAAATAGGATACCTAAGTTGAGATCCGCCCCTTTGGTATCACCAGCATCCAGCTGATAAGCCACGAAGAGCAGTTGAATCAGATAGGCAATATAGAGAAAAACATATCCTTCGGTTTTTTCCAGAGGCATCACTGTCCCGTAACCCCGAATTAAATCTAAGAGAAAACCAGGCCATTCCTCCCGCCGGTTCAAGTCCGAAAAGATGCTACTCAAGACAGCAGTGGACAGATAACACAAATCAAACAGGCGAATCCCAATGCGCACTCGATCAAAGTCGAGTATTCCGACCAAACGCTCATCCTGGAACACCAGATTTCCCGGATGAAAATCCCTGTGGATTAATTGCCTGGGCAATGCTTCGTAGGGATTGACCAGTTGGGTACTGATGGTCTCGCCAAGATCGTGCAGACGCCGATGCAACTTCTCTGAGGCATAGCTTTGGACAACAGGCCAAGCATAGGTGGATACCTCGTGGAACAGATCAAACACAGGAAATCCGTCTTGGTTTTCATAGTTCGCTAAGGTCTGGTGGAGCCTGGCGAGACTTATACCCGCTACTTCTGCCCAGGACCGATTCTGCAGAACCACTTCGTCACCTGGCGTTCCATGGAGGTAGGGGTAGAAAACATAAAAGGAGCCTTGATACTCTGCCCAGGGCACACCTTCTTCGGTGCGGAGCAAGAGCGAAACTGGCTGATCATGGTCTGAAAGCCATCTCAAAAGATCGTACTCTTCCAAAGCCCGGGTGCGATTGGATCTTCGTTTGAGAATATAGGTGTCATCACCCAACGTACAACGCCAGACACCATCGACCAAAGGCCGGGCATCGGCTGCCCCAAACTGTGAACCCCACTTCTCAAGAAGATTCTTCACCTCTACTCCCCCTGTTCATTCAAATGTCTCGGAGACTCTCCCGTTTTGTTTTTCAACATCCATTCTCGATTCTTGACAATGGACTTCCCAATCTCATCCACAGCATTCATGATCCACATATAACTATGGGTGTTTGGCTCATAGTTCGCCTCACCAAATGAATGAATCCTCCCTTGCTTCTGTAGTTCATTCACTTGGGCGAACTCTTCTTTGGAACCTCGGGAATAAACACCGAATGTCCTACCCCCATTTTGATTTACTAGAGAAAATACCGGGACATCACTGGGACCATCTGCGATATAGATCATGTTTTGAAATGGAATACGACGATCCTCTTTGGGAATATTTGTATTGACATCAATGTCTCGGATTTTGTTAACACCCTTATTAATCTCAAAAATGGCCCTGGTTTTTGTGGTATTGTCGATGATGTAACTAATGTCCTGAATGGTCACCTCTTCATCGTCGATCTTGGGTACCCCAGTCTTGAGATAGCCTGGTGGGAAGCGGTGCTCCACAAACTCGCAGGCCCAAATACCATCGGTATAGGGAGCGATCTTACTACCTAGAATCATCTGCCTCAGACCTGTACTGACAATATAGTGTTCCACTTTGATGTCATATTTACTAAAAAGCGGACATTGACTCACATACTCCTTGAGGGCGGGGAAAAACTCAGGTAGCCCTGGGTAGAATTCAAGCTTGGCTCCTAGTTGCCGCAGGAGTTGATTATTCAATCCCTTGAACATACCGGCCCGGACGTAGGTTAAAATATGATTCAGATAAATGCTATCCTCCGCCACCATTTCTTGACCATCCCTTGTGAGGTATTTTGGTAGGGCATTCACCTCACGCCAGAAGGTCCGACCATCCACATTATAGTGCTGGAAGAGCGGATCCTGCATATAACCGGGAATCAAAGTCTTGTCAAAGTCCCAAATCACAGCAATATTCGTCTGTGTAAAGATACTCGAAACCATCTGACCGACCTCCTATGAAAAGTCCGTGGGGAGTTGTTGTCCCCAGGTGATACCGGCAAGATCAACTTGAGCCTGATAGACCAGCACTTCTACTCCCTGATCATAGGCTTCTTTCAGGGCCTTGGAAAAAGCAGGGTCTATCTGACTTGCTGGCCTAAATATTTGTCCGTCAGCTCGTTGCACCACAAAAAGGATGGCAGTCTCGAACTCCCCGCTCCTCTGAAGCCGAGTCAGTTCCTGTACATGGCGCTTCCCCCTCGCGGTCACTGCATCGGGAAACATGGCTACGCCATCGTGTACTAAGGTACAGCTCTTGACCTCCAAGAGCATCTCTTGTTTGATCTGGTTTTGCAGATAAAAGTCAAAGCGTGAACCAGCAAAACTATACTCTGCCCTGGACAAATCCCAGTTTGCTAAGGCAGGAATTTTCTTCTGGGCCATAGCTTGAGCCGCTAGACGATTGGCCATTGTGGCTTGGAGAGAAACCAAGGTTTGGCCATCCGGGGCTAGGACCAACGCAGCTGACCATTTTGTCTTCCTGTGGGCCTGCGCAGCAAAACGCAGATAAAGGACGGCACCGGGCAGGAGTAATTCCTTTAACCGGCCAGGATCAGCTAGATGTGCCTCCACCTCTTCACCAGTTTCCTGGAGTCGGCAACGAACAATAAAGCGGTTGGGACGTTCGATAAAGGTAGCTCGAGCTAAGTCATCAAAGGCGATCCGTACCACGCAGACACCTCCCTTGCGAAACATCTCTTAGTACAATTCCCCACAAATGGTAACATTCCTTCGCCAGATAGGAAAAGGTTCTAGCCGTGGAGAAGCTAATTATATCCGACAAAGGAGGACCAACATGCGCATTTCGATTCCCCCACCCGTCTTAAAGGCATGTGAATATCTGTTTAGATCCGGTTACCAGGCCTATCTGGTAGGTGGAGCCATCAGGGATAGTTACCTTGGCCTTGACCCTGGGGATTGGGACATCACAACGGACGCCACCCCAGCAGAGGTAGAAGCCCTCTTCCTTCGAACCATTCCAACTGGTAAGAACTTCGGTACGATGACCGTTATCGTAGACGGCTCCCCGTTGGAGATCACAACCATGCGCAAAGATGGTCCCTACAGCGACGGTCGACATCCAGACTATATTACCTTTACTAAAGAGATTACAGAGGATCTAAGTAGACGTGATTTCACCATTAACGCGCTCGCCTATGATCCCTTCCAGCAAGAAACCATCGATCCTTTTTCCGGTCGCAAACACTTGAAACGAAAGCTCCTCGTTACAGTGGGAGAACCAGAACTCCGCTTCCAAGAAGATCCCCTGCGGATGCTCCGCTTAGTACGTTTTCAATCCACCTTAGGATTTGCAGTCGATAAAAAAACCAGGCTAGCCTTGCCTGGCTTAGCCCGGTTGATGCAACATGTTAGTGTAGAGCGAGTGTTAGGAGAACTCAACAAGATGCTCCTTGGACAAGAACTTCTTTCGTCCCTGAAGACCTTTTATCTCTCAGGCTTGATGGAGCAAATCTTGCCTGAACTTGCAGCTGGCCACGGGGTTTCGCCTGGAGAACGCCATCCCTATGACCTCCTGGGTCATTCCATGACAGCTGCCCAATTCGCGCACCCCAGCGCCCACTTACGATGGGCCGCTCTCCTCCATGATGTGGGAAAACTGCAAACACTCCAGCGGGAACATGCCCAAATCGGGGCGGAAGTGGCGGAAGGCATTCTCCGGCGTCTCCATGCTAGTAATGAACTTGTTGTGAAGGTGTCCACCCTCATAGCGCACCATATGTTCTCGGTGCACCCCCACTCTTCTGACCGGGAAATTCGCCGTTTCTTGGCCGAAGTGGGTCCTGAGACAGCCTCTGATTTGGTCCGACTACGGCAAGCAGATATGGCTGGCATGAATGTTGCGCCCCGCCAAATCCTCTCCTTCGGCGAGGCTCTCATGGGGCGTTTTTCCGACGTCTACGCCGAACACAGTGCCCTATCCCTTAAGCAGCTCGCGATAGATGGTCATGCTCTAATGCAGGCCTTTCGCCTTAAACCAGGCCCCATCATCGGCCAGATCCTCCAGCACTTGCTGGAAGAAGTTTTGCTCGATCCATCCCTGAACGAGTACACTACACTGAGACAGCTGGCTCAGAGCTATCTAGAGTCATTACCAGAAAGAAAGAGCTAGAACCAGAGTTCCATGGGATTTGGCCAATCTCGGTAAAACCTAAGCGAGTATACACTTTATGCGCCCTGATGTTGTTTGAGGCAACGGTAAGGCGAAACCCCTTGCTCCAGCCCCGCTCCCTTGCAAAATCTAGACCTTTGCGGATGAAAGCCGTTCCATAACCCTGACCGCACCAAGCAGGATGCATGCCCAAGCCAATATCTAAGAAGTGGCGTGGGGCATAGAGATCATTATCTTTTTTGCCGTTGAGTTGTGCAGCCGACCCGAAGCAGAAAAACCCTATGAGCTCATATCCCATATAGGCTGCAAAATACGGTCCTTGCACGAGGCGCTTTAAGGCCACTTTGCTATGGTTGAGACTATATACGTCATAGGGAGCAGGATAATCCCACGCCACAATCTGCAAAGCTGCAAAGTGGTCGACTTTTTGCCAGACGACGTCCATAACCTAACCCCCACTCGATGGCGAATACCCGTGGGTTTCTAACCAGAAGAGGGAATCCTCTAGGTTTTCTGGCCCCACTTCCAGCGCCCAAATGGCTTCAGGCGTTACTTGCTCCAGTAGATAACAAATTTCATCGAGAGGTAGACGTCCTTCACCTAGGGAGAGATGAGCGTCTTGATCGCCCAGGTTATCGTGGAAGTGGACATAGCCAATGCCATCGCCCAACACTTCAATCCACTTTTTCAAAGACGTCTTCCCGTGACAAAAGGCATGTCCCAGATCTAAACAGGCTTTGAGATTGGGGTGATTGACTGCCTGCAAGACATCTCCGATTAACTCCGCATCGACTTCCAGGAGATTTTCCAGATAAAACGTTACATCCGGGCTCTTGGTAGCCAAGAAATCCTCCCAAAACTTTACGCTACGCCGTAACCAACCCCCATAGGTGTTGGTATGGGGTACATAACCGTGATGGAGAACCACGTGCTGCGCGCCAAGTTCTACAGCCTTACCATAGGCGAACTCAAAACGGTCCCGAGTGACCTTTTGGATCAAGGCATCACAACTCCCAAAACTAAGATCGCCAAAAGGACCATGTAACGCCTTAGGGCTGATGGCATCATAGTGTTTGTGATGGAGGGCCAGGCCGTCTGGGTTCAAATTGGGGTATTCTGGGTTCGAAAACGCTTGAATTTCTACACCCAACCCAGTCTTACGGCAAATGGGCGCTACCCTCTCGGGTTGAGAAGCATCACAGAGCAGAACAAAGCGCATGATATCTCCCTCTTTCTCCTAACCGATCACAACCACATTTCTGGCACGTCCGTTTTTGTCTGCGGAACTCTCTCCACTGGAATCCGGTGCTTTGATTTCCACAAACTCTACTGGCGTTCCTGGCTTCAAATGGACATTTCGCTGTTCCGCAGGTAGATTTGCTTTTGTAAAGAAATAATCGCCCTTCTCGGCCCGGATAAACCCATAGTTGGTCATAAAGCGTTTAATGACACCAGCGAGTTTACTAGGAACATCTCGTTCCGGGATCAGACGCATCCAATAGACCGGGGGAGTCTTCCCATTACTGCGAACCTCGAACATCTCTGGATAAGAACGTAGAATATCCAAGAGATTGGTGTAATTGTAGCTTCGGGGATCGAAGTCAGAGTGCTCCCGGCGAATCGATTGTCCCAGATGGGCCAAAAGCAACCACCCATCACTATCTTCATCGCTTGCCTCGTAGGCCCTGCGTACAATATCCTCCACGGGTACCTTGCCTAGAGACGAGGTCTGTTCTTCCTTTTCCGCCTGTGCACTGGAGGAAAAAACCAGGTTTTCTAAATAGATAAAGCGATTACACGAACGAACCAAAATACTCTTGGTTCCCTGGCGACCGATTCCGGTCACATACATGCCATGCTCACGCAGGCGCAAGGCCAGACTATAAAAATCGCTATCACTGGATACAATGCAAAAAGCATTCACTGGATTACGGTTTGTCGACACAATTTCGATGGCATCCATAATCAAAGCCCCATCACTGGCGTTTTCCCCATAACGAAACTGTTGAATAGGCCGAACAGGATAACTCTGGAGCAGGTCTTTCCATCCTCCCATGTGAGGTTGTGTCCAGTCTCCATATACTCGTGTTAAAATAATCTCGCCTGAACGATTGATTTCGGCTAAAATAGGGCCGAGAAATCGTGGCGAAATATTCTCACCATCTACCAAGACGGCAAAATGGTGTTCTGACATAAAAATCCTCCCTTATGATTCATTCTCATCATTTTCCTGAGTCTCCTTGGCACCGCTGGCCTGTCCAATCAGTGTTAAGAAGCTCTCTTCAAATCGTTGATTATCCTGACTGGTACGCGCAGAGGGGCCCTTAGTGCGGCCACCTCCTCTGCGGTACTTGGCTTTGAGAGAACGTTCTTCCAACAAGAAATCGATGTTTCTGTCAGAGTAGATACGTCCTGAGGGAGAAATAGCATAAGCACCTTTACCCAGAATAAGGGCAGCTAGACCCCAATCTTGGGTGACCACAATATCTCCCCGAACAGTATTGTTGATCACAGCTAAATCCGCCGCATCAGAACCCCTGCCCACCACAATATGGTCTGCGTTATCGATCACATGATCCACAGAGGCAACGGTGAGCAAGCGATACTTCCAAACCTTCTTCTGTTTCTGTAGGACCTGAAGGCAGGCTCTCGGACAAGCATCTGCATCAACAATGACTTTAAACAAAACTCTCACTCCAATTTTTAACCAGCTACAGGGCCAGCCTCCTGAACATCAGGTGCTAGATTTGCATACTTCTTTCTAAAATTGTCAATGAAGGCTTGGGCGAGTTCTTGGGCTTTGGCATCGTAAGCCGCTGGATCAGCCCACGTCACTTTTGGATCAAGAATCTCACTTGGCACTCCTGGGCAGTGAACAGGCACCTTGAAGCCGAAAACCGGATCGATTCTGGTCTCTACCTGAGCAAGCTCCCCAGATAGAGCCGCTGTAACCATTTGTCTCGTATACTTCAGGGAGATTCTCTCCCCAACTCCATATGGTCCACCAGACCAACCCGTATTAATCAAATACACCTTTGCCCCATACTGGTTGACCCTATCTTTCAGCATGGTGGCATATGCCAAGGGGCTGAGGGGCAAGAAGGGCTCACCAAAGCAAGCGGAAAATGTGGCTTCAGGTTGCTTAATACCCCGCTCCGTGCCCGCGAGTTTACTGGTATAGCCAGAGATGAAGTGATACATGATTTGCTCATCTTCTAAGATGCTGATGGGCGGAAGCACGCCAAAAGCGTCAGCGGTGAGAAAGACTACGGCGTTGGGATGTCCGGCTACACTAGGTTCTACCCGTCCAGGAATATACTCCAGGGGATAGGCACAGCGAGTGTTTTCCGTTAGAGAGCTATCATAGTAATCCGCTTTTTGGTCTGCAGGATCTAAGACCACATTCTCCAAGACGGTGCCAAATCGAATTGCATCCCAGATTTGGGGTTCATGCTCCTGAGATAGATTAATACATTTTGCATAACAGCCGCCTTCCAGGTTAAAGATACCCCGGGTTGTCCAGCCATGTTCGTCATCGCCCACTAAACGCCTCTTAGGATCAGCGGAAAGTGTCGTCTTACCTGTTCCGGATAAGCCAAAAAAGAGGGCTGTCTTGCCATCTTGTCCCACATTAGCCGAACAGTGCATGGATAAGACATCTTTTGCTGGGAGCAAATAATTCATAACGGAAAAAATGGATTTCTTTATTTCTCCAGCATAGGCAGTTCCACAGATCAGTACCACTCTTTCCTTAAACGAGATAATGACACAAGCTTCCGAGTTTGTACCATCCCGTTCCGGTACGACCTTAAGGCCTGGAGCAGCGATTACTGTAAATTCGGGTTGATGCCTTTGGAGTTCGTCCACGGAAGGACGAATAAATAACTGACGGGCAAACAAGTTCTGCCATGCGTACTCATTGATCACTCGCAAGGACATTTGGTGCTCTGGATCCGCGCCCACATAACCGTCAAAGACAAAGAGCTCATCGAGGCCTCCAAGATACTCTAGTGTCCTTAAGAAGATGCTGTGAAATCTCTCTTCACTGATAGGCACATTCACCGAACCCCAATATACGCTGTCACGGGTTAGGGAATCCTCCACGATGAACCTATCGTTGGGTGATCGTCCTGTATATTTTCCTGTAGAAGTTGATAATGCACCGGTAGAGGAAAGCCTCCCCTCGCCCCTCTTAACTGCTGCTTCAACTAACTGAGCGGCCACTAAATTGAGGCGAGTCGTAGGTCTGTTTAGAACTGCTTCTAACTCCAGCCATGCTCTCTCTGCCATTTACGAATATACCTCCTTCAACGTCTAATCTATGGGATAGACTACGAGTCCTAGTGTTCCGGGACCTGTGTGCACGCCGATAACTGGACTAACATGGCTAAGAAGTACTTCGCCCACATTACCATGGCTCTTAACTCGCTCAATCAGCGCTTGCGCTTCCTCCAGGGCTGAACCATGACAAACAGCCACATTATTCATGGGCTTAGCCAAATGACCCTTAATCGTCTCAAAGAGACGATCAACAGATTTTTTCCGTCCCCGCACCTTAGCGTGGGTCGTATAGACACCCTCTTCATTCACCGTGATAATGGGTTTGAGGTTGAGCATCTGCCCTAGGGTACCTGCAACCTTACCAATTCTTCCCCCCTTTGTCAGATATTCCAAGGTCTCCAAAACAAAATAGACTCTCATCTTTGTTAGAGTCTCCTGAACATGCGTACAAAGCGTATCAAAGCTCGCGTTTTGCGCAAGCTTGCGAGCGGCTTCAATCACTGTATAGCCCAGGCCCATGGAAATGTTCTTAGAATCAATTACCTTGATCACTAAGCCATCGACCTGGTTCGCTAGGTTTTCGATTAACTGTCCTGTCCCGCTCAACCCTGAGGAGATGTGAATGGCCAGGACATGGGTGAATCCTTCGTCTTTCAAACGTTCCCACAAACCCAAGACATCACCGGCAGCAGGCAATGACGTACTGGGTACTTCCTCAGATAATCGTCTGTATACCTCGTCTGCCTTTATGTCTACGTCATCTCTATACTCATTATCCTGATACACAATTCGGAGCGGAACCACCCGAATATCATATTCCTCGATAATGTGTTTAGGGATGTCACTGGTACTATCTGTCATGATCGCTATTTTTTCGTTCATGTTCTCCCTCCCATCTAAGACCCACGTTACAATTTCCTCGCAAATGTGCCAAACCCTTTATTTCATCTCCAGATCCACCGCAATAATCTCCCAATCTGGCTCTGCATCTAAGAAGTTCAGTACATACTGCAACTGGCGCTCCACATGTTCACGTTCATCGCCGATATAGGCCACTCCAATGGTGGCCCTTTGCCAGAGGTCCTCACTATACAATTCGACAATGGAAACATTAAAACGATGTTGCACCTTGCTGATCATACTCTTTACAACTCTGCGCTTATCCTTCAGCGAGGTGGAACCAGGAATATGGACGTCGACACACAAGGTCCCCACGAGCATCACTTTTTCCTCCTACCACGTCTCTTCGATGGTGCCGCCCCCTAGACAGATCTCTCCATCATAAAAGACAACGGCTTGACCTGGTGTAATCGCTCTTTGCTTGGTATGAAACTCCACTTTGGCCTCATCCCCACTAAGATGCACCGTAACACCTTGGTCAGGTTGACGATAACGAAATTTCGCTGTACAAGTAAAGCTTGCAGACGGCTCTTTACCGGCTACCCAGCTTAAGTCAGTGGCTTTGAGACCGTTGGTGTACAAGGCAGGGTGATCACTCCCTTGGGCCACCAAGAGTG
>JAAYOK010000172.1 GCA_012520355.1 Bacillota bacterium
GGGCAATGGAATCTGCAATATAGCGCATATGATTGTCGGTGTAGACCCTGCGAGGGATCGTTAAGCGGAGAAGCTCCAGATCAGAAAGGCCATCTTCTCCCGTCTCTGGATCTCGTCCATAGAGGAGAGAGCCAATTTCAACCGCCCGGATGCCGCTTTCAACATACAAAGTAACTGCAAAGGCATGGGCCGGATACTGCGTCTTGGGCATCTGGGGTAAAATTCGACCCACATCAACAAACACAGCATGCCCTCCGATGGGTGACTGTACTGGAACGCCAGCATCTTGTAAGAGTTTACCCAAGAATGTTACTTGTGAAATACGCTGGGTGAGGTAATCCTCATCCACCACTTCCTTTAGTCCAATCGCAAGGGCCTCCATATCACGGCCGGCGAGTCCCCCATAGGTGGGAAATCCCTCCAGGGGTACAATCATGGCCTGGCAACGGCGGAAGAGACTTTCATCTTCACGGATCGCCAAGATTCCCCCCATATTCACCAAACCATCTTTCTTAGCGCTCATGGTGAACACATCACAGTTAGCAAACTGTTCTTTGACAATCTCTGGGATACTCTTATGGGCATAACCCTCTTCCCGCTGTTTTATGAAATAGGCATTTTCCGCAAAGCGAGCGCTATCCATCACAACGGGTATCTCATATTTTCGCCCGATCTCATAAGCGGCCCGAATATTAGCCAATGAAATGGGTTGTCCGCCAACACTATTGCAGGTTACCGTAGTGACAATGGCGGCAATGGAATCTCGTCCCTTCTCCTGGATGAATTTTTCCATAGCGTCTAGATCAAAGTTGCCCTTAAAGGGATGCTCATGGGCAGTATCGAGGGCTTCTGGGTTGATAAAGTTCACGGCCCGGCCCTTCGCTAGTTCAATATGGGCTTTGGTTGTGTCAAAGTGCATATTACCCAAGACATACTGACCTGGTCGTTCGATTAAGAGCGGAAAGATCACTTGCTCTGCTCCCCGGCCCTGGTGCGTAGGGAGAACATAGCGATGGCCACTTAAGTTTTGCACTGTTTCCTCTAAATGATAGTAGTTGAGGCTCCCTGCATAAGATTCATCTCCGAGCATCAGTCCGGCCCACTGCCGATCACTCATGGCACCTGTGCCACTGTCGGTGAGCAAGTCGATGTAGACTTCATCACTGCGTAATAAAAACGGGTTATAGCCCGCTTTCTCAATACACTTTTGCCTTTCTTCCCGCGGCAAAAGCCGAATGGGTTCCACCATCTTAATCTTGTATGGTTCTGGTCGATACGATGTCATGTGAACTCCCCTTTGTATGTTAATTAACTATCTCTTTACGTATTACTATTAGGTTTGTCCGTTAGAAACCCTTCACCGGGAGACAAAGTTTTCGCCAGAAATGTGGAAAGGGCCCTTCTGGGCCCTTCACTCCTGCTCCTCTTTGTTCGTTCCGGGAGGGGCGTATTTGCCAGTCTTTTTTCGCTGCCGAACACACTCTGTGAGAAGGAACTCAATCTGTCCATTTACGGATCGAAAGTCATCCTCTGCCCAGGCCGCAATGTCCTCATAGAGCTTCGGCGACAAGCGAAGTGCGACTTGCTTTTTCGCCATGTCTAATACAGGCTTCCACTGTTAACAATAGGCTGGGCATCCCTATTGCCACATAGAATGACAAGGAGATTTGACACCATCGCTGCCTTCCGTTCCTCATCAAGTTCAATGACATCATTCTCTTTCAATTGCTCTAGAGCCATCTCAACCATGCTCACCGCGCCTTCCACAATCATCTTCCGAGCATCAATAATGGCACTAGCCTGTTGCCTTTGGAGCATCACTGCGGCAATTTCAGGCGCATAGGCCAGGTGGGTAATGCGTGCTTCCAGGATTTCCAAGCCTGCTTCTGCTACTTTCTCTTGAATTGTTTCCCGAATGCGCTCCGCCACGATCCGGCTGGAACCTCTCAGGCTGCCATCATCGGGGATGCCGTCTCCTGTTGTATCTACACCTGGAGCTATATCATAGGGGTAAATCCGCACAATATCCCTCAGGGCACTGTCACATTGCAGGGATAGATATTCTTTGTAGTTATCCACATTGAAGACCGCTTGGGCCGTGTCCACCACTCGCCACATGACGGCAATCCCAATTTCCACTGGATTACCTAAAGCATCATTGACTTTCTGTTTGGAATTATTGAGAGTCATGATTTTCAAGGAGAGCTTCTTATTTGGAATATTGACTTGATTGGCCGTACCCTGGCCTGAAATGACCACCTTAGAACTTGACCCTTGATCCACATCACCGCTTTGACCAAGACGTGTCTTGGCCGCGGGATTGACAGCCGAGGAAAAGGGATGGACCCAGAAAAAACCCGGTTCTCGCAGGGTACCAGTGTAATTCCCAAAGAGGGTGAGCACCAAAGCCTCTTGGGGCTTAATGATACGAAAACCAAAGAAGGGAATGCACCCGACGAAGAGGCCAAGTAAACCCAGGACAAGTGGCAGAGCACCGAGGCTGCGTCCCCCATCTAGCATGAGACCCCCTAGAACAACAAGACCAATGAATCCAAGATAAAGGATGATAAAGAGAACTAAGAATGGCAATCCCGGTTTCGCTTTTAAGATTTTCTCCTTCATCAATATACCCCTTTCAATTCGTTTTGATATCATAATAATATCACTTCAATATGGCAATAGCAAGCATATTTTGGAAAAATTGCTTCCGAAACGAGGAGGCCTCTTGCCTAAAGAAATAATCGGTGCTATAGTGAAAAAGTGCACACAATTAGGCGAAAGGAGGTCTCACAATATGAAGTCAGTACGGATACTTTGGAACTACATGGAAAACAATCGACTATTATATCTTGGAGCCATTCTCTCTGTTGCGTTAGCTAGTCTAACCTCCATCTCCGCACCCTTGGTGATTCGAATTACCATCGATAACATCATTGGCGGCGAACCTTTGGAGGCGCCTTTGTTGATACGCAATTTCGTAGAGAATATTGGTCACGCATTTTGGGTCCCTGGTATAGTGTTGATTATCATCACCTTATTCAGGGGCCTTTTTATGTTCCTGAGGGGAAGGCTGGCTGCCCAAGCCAGCGAGGGAGTTGCCAAGAACATGCGGGACCGTGTCTATGACCACATCCAACATCTGCCGTATAAGTACCACAAGGAAGCAGATAGCGGTGACATCATGCAGAGATGTACTTCAGATGTGGAGACTATCCGTAGATTTCTAGGTGTTCAACTCGTAGAAATGGGCAATTCACTTTTTATGGTCGTCTTGATCATCAGTATTATGTTCCGAGCAGATCGACGCATGACCTTGCTCTCCATGATCACGATTCCCATCATCTTTGCCTTTGCCATCGTCTTTTTTCTGAAGGTCAAAAAGTCCTTTGCTGAAGCAGATGAGGCTGAGGCTGAGCTCACCACCGTCTTGCAAGAAAACCTCACAGGTATCAGGGTGGTCAGGGCCTTTGCCAATCAAGACTATGAGATCGAACGCCTCGATGCCAAAAACCAGGTCTTCCGGGACAAAGTCTACCACTTGATTTGGCTACTGGCCTGCTATTGGGGGGGTAGTGACCTCTTGGCCTTTTCCCAAATTGCCTTGGTCATTATTGCCGGAACCTATTACGCGGCCCAGGGCGTGATTACCATGGGAACCATGGCACTGTTTACTACCTATATAGGTATGCTCGTTTGGCCCGTTCGTCAACTGGGACGTTTGCTCACCGATCTGGGCAAGGCGGTTGTGGCAGCAGGGAGGCTACAGGCCATCTTAGATGAACCCCGGGAGGATCTGGTGGAAAACCACGAACAGCCTCCTATTACAGGCGATATCGTCTTTGAACATGTCTATTTTGGCTATGAACCAGGGCAAGCAGTCTTGGAAGATGTCAGTTTTCAAGTGAAAGCCGGGCAGACAGTGGCAATCTTGGGCCATACGGGCTCTGGCAAGAGTTCCCTCGTCCACCTTTTAGCCCGCCTCTACGACTACGAAAAGGGATCCATCAAAATCAATGGTCGCGAGTTACGGACCATCGACAAAAAATGGATGCGCAAAAATGTAGCCGTCGTCTCCCAAGAACCGTTTTTGTTTGCCAAGACCATTCGGGAAAACATCACTTTGGCCAGTGGCGAGGTAGATGATGAGGAACTCTTCAATGTTTGTCAGCAAGCTGCCATCCACGATGTGATTCTTGGATTTAGTCAGGGCTATGACACTCTAGTTGGAGAACGTGGGGTCTCCGTTTCTGGCGGTCAGAGGCAAAGAATTGCCATTGCCAGAGCACTGATCACACATAGTCCCATCTTGATTTTTGATGATTCACTCAGTGCGGTAGATACAGAGACAGATGTGGCGATCCAAAGAGCCCTGGAAAAGCGGACGGATCAAACAACCACATTCCTGATTTCCCACAGAATCACCTCCCTGGCTGGCGCTGATCTGATCTTGGTTCTGGAACATGGTCGAATTGTCCAATCGGGTAACCATGAAGAGCTGATGAAGGTGGATGGACCCTACGCACGCATTTGGGATATTCAAAATACACTGGAAGCCGAAATCAGGGCTTAGTGAAGAAGGTGATCGTATGCAACAGGCAGTGCTACAAGAAGAAGTACACGAAGAGAAAATCGACCTGAAGCTCTGGCGCCAGATCTTTCAGCTAGCGCGGCCCTATCGCCGCTACATCGTCTATGCAATCCTAGGAACTGTAGCCATGGCTGCTGGCGATGCTCTCTTTCCCTATATGACAAAAGTAGCCATTGATCGCTTTATTGTAGCGGAGACAACCGAAGGCTTAAGCTTGTTCTCGGTGAGTTTTGGGGTTTTGGTGGTACTGCAAAGTCTCAACGTCTATATTTTTATTAAGATGACTGGAAAGATCGAGTCTGGTGTGACCTACACCATTCGCAAAGTGGGTTTTGAGCATCTGCACAAGCTATCCTTTTCGTTCTTTGACAAACGATCCGCTGGTTGGCTCCTGGCCCGCCTGACAAGCGATGTGAACCGTCTTGGGGAGATTATCTCTTGGAGTTTGATTGATCTTCTCTGGGGTGCTGTGGCCATGCTTTTTTATGCCATCGTCATGTTTAGCATGAACTGGCGTCTAGCACTTCTGACCATCCTGGTCTTGCCCATCTTGGGAGTGGCCAGCGTTTACTTTCAAAAGCGAATTTTGCGATCCTATCGCCAGGTTCGCCAAATGAACTCCAAGATCACAGGAGCATTTAGTGAGGGGATTATGGGTGCCACAACGACAAAGATCTTGAGTCGAGAAAAGGAAAACCTGATGGAGTTCCAAACCCTCACTGGGGGATTGCGCGCCTCGAGCATTCGAGCAGCCACCTTCTCTGCCCTTTATCTTCCCATTGTCCTGTTCTTGGGTAGCGTGGGAACAAGTCTCACCCTCTGGGCCGGCGGTAACGGAGTTGTGGCTGGAACGATTACTTTCGGAGTGTTGGTTGCTTTTGCCTCCTACACCATCCAATTCTTTGAACCAGTGCGAGAAATCGCTCGCATTTTTGCGGAGCTTCAGATGGCCCACGCGGCCGCGGAGCGAGTGATGGGTTTGATCAACACCGAACCTGATATTCAAGATCGTCCAGACCTAAGCGATGAGTGGCCCTACCTGGTGGGTGCGGTGGAGTTTGAGAACGTCAGCTTTTCCTACAATCCAGAGGAGCCTGTCTTAATCGATTTCAACCTCAAAGTTGAACCCGGACAGACCATAGCCCTCGTGGGAGAGACGGGTTCTGGCAAGAGCACCATCGTCAACCTTGCCTGCCGGTTCTATGAACCGACTAAGGGGCGGGTTCTCATCGATGGGGTGGATTACCGGGAGCGTCCCCTGAAGTGGCTTCAGAGTAATCTAGGCTATGTCTTACAGAGCCCCCATCTCTTTTCCGGTAACATCAGGGAGAACATCCGTTACGGTCGGTTAGGAGCTTCCGATGCTGAGGTGGAAGAAGCAGCAAAGCTTGTCAACGCCCACGACTTCATCATCAATTTGCCCCAGGGCTATGATACTGAAGTTGGTGAAGGAGGAGGACTTCTCTCCACAGGTCAAAAGCAGTTGATCTCCTTTGCCAGGGCCATCCTGGCGGATCCTAGGATCTTTGTCTTGGACGAAGCTACTTCCTCCATTGACACCGAAACCGAAATGTTGATTCAAGATGCAATTCGGAAAGTTCTCCACGGACGAACCAGCTTTATCATTGCCCACCGCCTCTCTACGGTGCGATCGGCGGATGTGATCTTAGTGATTCGGAACGGGAAAGTACAAGAAAAAGGCAATCACAACGAACTTATGGCTGCCAAAGGGTATTACTACCGTCTCTATACCAATCAATTCTTAGATGAATAGACCTCCCAGGAGGTCTATTCCTGCTTTAGGGGACGATTTCTTGTAGTCTTTCAAAGTACTCCAGGGTTTTCTCTGGCGTCTTGGTATTGAAGAAGACATGGAGACGGGGTAGTTCGATGGAGATATAGGGCGGACTATTCTTGTAGACATAGAGTTTGCTTGGTCCCAAGCCCCACAATGTGTAGTTGCCAATGGCATACCTACCAGTCTCTGCTCCATTGGTTCTTGTACCCCCAGGGACGTTTTGCACAAGTGAGACGCTCTTGATATCCTCTGTAGCAAAGGAAAATCCATAAAGAGGCGCCTGGACCACAATCTCTGTTTCAGTGATCCGTAGAGCATAGTCCGACGTATCCAAGGCCAAGAACACCAAGAAGAGTCCAAGCAGGAGCACCCCCACACCGATCATCGTACCATAGAAGACAGCCCTCCCCTTCTTATTCCCCAGATTGATGGTCATACCAAAACCGAAGCGCTTTGGTACCAGAATTCTGTTATCGTGGGGATTATCGTAGAGCAGGCCACGCCAATGATGGTCCTCATCCACCACGAGTTTGGGTTCGAAACTATGGAGGAGGCGATTTTGACGACGCTGAATGCTAGAACCTGTAAAGACAATGAATAGTAGGGTGACTAGAGTGGTCAATGTTGAGGCCCAGCCAAAAACAGATGTTGGGGCATGGCGGAAAAGGAGGGCTAGGCACAAAAAGACGCAAGCATGGCCATTGGCCAAGGCCACCCAGCAAAATGTCCAGCCTTGAATCGAAACCTTCGTCAACGCCAAGTTAATCTGACTATCCTCGCTATAGGCCCGGGCAGGTTCCCGAGCTGAGATACGGTACAGTAGGCCAAAAAGAATGACTTCTCCCAGCCCCAGGAGGGCAAGAGTGGGTTGGCCCCAGACCAAAAGACCTAGGGAAATGAGAGTCGCTGGAAGAAACCACAGCTTGGAAACGGGCAGTCTGCCCTTTTCTCGCGAGACTGTGAGATCGACTTTGATCACATCTCGAGGCCCCGCCCACCAGCCTTCTTCGCCTTTTAGGCGCATCAGTTTGGCTGAATACGAGTTCACTAAGAGGATACCCCCAATCAGAGACATCCCGATCCACACCATGAATAAGACCAGGAACAGACTTACCTCTTGAGCCAAGAGGATGAGAGCTCCCCCTCCTAGAGCTAGCAACGTCAAGAAGACGTTACCCTTCTTGTAGTCTGCAATCATTTTCTGCACTCTAGGATCGCTTTGAGCCTTAAAGGGTAAGGTCACGTTGAGGACTACATTTTTCCGAAATGTAGCTGCGGACCGAAAGCTTAGAAAAAAAGCGCACGTTACGATAAGAAATGTTGTGACCTGAACAAACATCAGTCGGTCTCCCCTTCCGGTAGAAGATTGTTGCAAAGCGTTTCATAGATCTCCAGTAGCTCTTTCCTTCCCAGCCCCCGGGCGTAACCTTCCGCAAGCAACAAAGTGAGTTGCTCCTGCCAACGCTCTGGAAAGTGAGGATGTGCCTCTCCCGCGACCAGCACCTTCGCGCCCTGGCGGCGATCGATTTCAATGAATCCTTGATCTTTGAGGAGCGTATAGGCTTTGTTCACCGTCATTGCATTAATTCCCAAGTCTTCAGCGAGCTGACGAACACTAGGTAAACCCTCACCTTCACGGAGCCTCTTTGAGCCAATGGCCAAGACGATGGCGTTACGGAGCTGGAGATAAAGCGGTTCTTCCCCAGTCATATCGAGGCTGATTAACATGACACTTCTCCTCTCTGTCTTATCTGTATTACTAA
>JAAYOK010000173.1 GCA_012520355.1 Bacillota bacterium
AGCGAGCTCATGAATTTGCATCAATTTCAAGAACTTTTCAGCCTGGGCACGAATGTCCGCCTTCGACAGCTTGCGATTGGTCAAACCAAATTCCACATTCTTTCTGACACTTAAATGGGGGAAAATGGCGTAATTTTGGAAGACCATACCAATATTCCGCTTCGCTGGGTCCAAATCATTGATCAGGCGCTTGTCAAAGTAAAACTCGCCGCCTTCAATGGAGTTGAAACCTGCAATCATTCTCAGTAATGTAGTTTTTCCGCAACCGGAAGGACCTAGTAACGTAAAGAACTCTCCTGGCTTCACGGTCAAACTGAGGTCGGGAATAATGACATTATCTCCATACTTCTTTAAGGCGTTCTTAATTGTAATCACTACACTCAACGCTGTCACTCCTGTTCACAAATGCTGCGCTAAAATCAAGAAACTATGGTCTTATTAACAAATCAATGTTTCGGCGTCTCCCCTGCTTTTCCTTCTTTCTTCGACCAATCCCTAATTTACAGCATCTGGAACGATGCGATCTGCGAAGTCCTGTAAGAGATTGAGGTCCCAAAGGAGCTGCAAGATGGTATAACGAGCGCGAATTTCCTTGGCGTAGACTAGGGCCTCATGGACTAACCTTGGTTCAATTCCCACCTGGGCTGCTGCAAAGGGGGCATGTACCTCTTCTAACAACTCCCTGGCCCGTGCCGGTGTCGGAACCGATGCTAGGACCTCTCGAATCGTATCCCAGTTTTCGGAGATGGAAGCCAGTCTGGCCTGGTGTTTCTCGGGATCGTTTTTCCCTGCCACTTCTTCTAGGGCCAGGACTTCGGCAGCACCATCTAAGAAGACCCTCTCGATCTCGCTGCGCCAACCATCCAAGGCCGGTGCGCCGATGGTTTGGAAGGTAGTAGGATCGAGGTCTGCCTGTAAGAGCATCTCGTACATTTGGAGAACGAGGGCGGTTCCCATTCCCACACTGGTGCCATGTAACACATGTTCTCGCCCTCCCCATAGAAGCTGCATTTCCCAGAAATGGGCTAAATGATGCTCACTCCCTGAGGCGGGCCTAGAATTACCCACAAAACTAATGGCAATTCCCGATAAGACAAGGGTTTCCATGAGTTCGCCAATGGCCTTTTTCTCGCCCCGAGCAATGCCACTACTGAGCCCGATGGTCTTCTCTAAGGAATGCCTTGTTAAGGAGGCCACCTCTGGGCAATAGTATTCGTCATTAATGATAGCGGAAAGTTGCCAGTCCGCAAGGCAAGTATACTTACCCAGGACATCACCAAAACCAGCTGCAATCATTTCCCGCGGGGCTGCCGCGAGGATGTCCAAATCGGCAATGATTGCTTTGGGTACATGACATTCAAACGTGGTTTTCAGGTTATTCTTCAAAAGAGGTGCCACCGACGATGCGTAACCGTCCATGGAAGGAGCTGTGGCCACAATGAAATAGGGCATGTCCAGTTGGAAGCTGAAAAAGCGGGCTAGGTCATTGATGGTGCCTGACCCAACAGCCAGAATCACATCACAGGAAGGATCATAGTTCATGAGTAGTGTCCCCAAGGCACATTCATCTGGTGAGAGATGAGGGTCAGCAAAGACATAGGATGAAACCTCCAGCCCCTCCTCCCCGAGTTTTTTCAGAACTTCTTTCCCCGCTATCTCGTAGGTGTTGCAATCAGCGATGACGAAGGGTTTTTTATATGCCCTTTCTTTCACATAGGGTGCTACCTTATTTAGTGCACCTTCACTGATTTCTACCACCTCAATGCCGGCCAAATGCATGCGTCCACAACTACATTCGATTGGATTGTTAAGATAAGAGGCCAGATCTGCCTTATCATGTATCATACGTAATCCCCATTTCCATAATGTTTACAGGAGAAGCTTATTCTCGAAAAAACCTTTAACGCTATACTAGTATACGGTAAAGAACTTGTGATTTGAAGAGCGCTGTGCCAAATTTGCACGGAGTGCACGAATCGGCATCACTTTGCCCAGAAATGAGCACAAATGAGCACAGGCGGGCTAAGATACTCCCCTCAAAAAGCGAGGGGAGTATCATTGTACCAGCTAAATTTTGAAGTGTTCCACGAGCTCTTGCAGGTCCGTGGACATGCCACTGAGGCTTCCTGCCAACACTGCCACTTCTTGCATGGTTGCACTTTGCTCTTCGGTGGCTGCAGCAAGTTGTTCGCTGCCAGAACGTAAGTCTTGGGTGCCAAGGGAAACCCGAGTCACCTCTTCAATCACTTCATCCACAGCCGTGAGAATCTCCTTGAGCACTCGTCCGCTTTCACTCACCACTTTGGCATTGACTTCGGCCTGGTCGGCACTGGCCGCAATGCCTTGGACAGCGTTATCCGCTTCTGTTTGAATAGCAACGATCAGTTGGGCAATATTCCGGGCCGCCTCTGCCGATTGCTCCGCTAGGGCCCGAACTTCTTCTGCCACGACCGCGAAACCTCGCCCATGTTCTCCTGCTCTCGCCGCTTCAATCGCGGCATTTAAAGCGAGGAGGTTCGTTTGATCCGCGATTTGTGAGATCAGCTCCACAATCGTCCCCACTTCTCTGGATCGTTGGCCTAGACCATGAACCGATTCTGCCAACTCCCCAATGCCCTGCCGCAGTTCTGTCGTCTTGACAACGGAATCTTCAATCGCCTTTTCGCCATCCACAGCCCGCTCTGCGATGCTTTGCACCGCATCAGACATATGTGCGGCATTATCACTGATGCGCTCCACAGTGATGGCAAACTCATTGGAAGTACTTGCGACTTCTTCAATCGAGGCACTTGTCTCCTGGGTAGCGGCGGCTAGTTCGCCACTGGCTGAAGCGAGGCCTTGGGCTGTCGCAAGTGCATTACGTAGCACTCTACCTACATCGACTTTGAGCTGCTCTAAGGCGTGGAAGGCCCGGCCAATCTCATCCTGGCTTTTGGTGTCAATGGCCACAGTAAAGTCGCCCCCTGCTAAAGTGCCGATTCGATCAATCAGGGTATGAATGGAACGGGCAAAGGTACCAGACCAGAACCAAACAATGAGGACAACTGCAGTGATCAAAATCAAGGCCACCATAATCGTGGACATCCGAGCTCCCCTTTGGGCAGCCAAGAACTCATCCATGGAGATGCCCAAATACAGGGTCGTACCAGACTGATCAAGGGGCAACTGGTAGTCGTAGACATTGGCCAAGCTTGCCGCCTGGTATTTTTGACCAATTTGCTTTTGATCAGGATGATATTGATACAGCCCCTGCCCATCGGTGACAAAGGCATAGGCAATTCCCTCATTACGGACAATCTCCTCAATGGTAGATTGCATCCCGATACGAGCCACAATCTCATTGAGGGATTCAGCACTGACGCCAGCTTGAATGATGCCCGGTTGATCGAGGCGCGACACCCCCACAAACTTAAAAAGTTGGCCATCGATATCGCGGATGGTCACCCCTTGGGTAACCTTTCCATCCCGAGCATGTAAGAGAGCTCGAAATGGGTAGGCTTGGGCTGCTGGATCGTCGGGAAATCGCCAACCGATGGCTCCTTCTAGGTTCGAGAAAATTGTTACACCGTCTTCATCTGTGATATAGATCTCGTCGATCGCCGTGGATCGAATGATGTCAGCGATAATGGTCTGATCCACGCTACCTGAGGCCATGAGATGAGCAAGAATGTAGGAAGCGCTTAAGAGCTGATCATCGAGCATCTTTTCTGCCACCTCGGTTGCCTGTCCACTGCTGGTATGTGAGCCCCGTACGAGGTTAGCAAGTTCTTCTGCTTGATGTTCCAGTTGGTTGTATAAAGTCTGGTCATAAATGACAATCGGCATGCTTGTGCTAATGACAGCGCCCACTAAGAATAGAGCCCCAATCACCAGGACGAGTTTTGCCCGAATTCCAAGTTTCATCAATCCTTCTCCTCTAACAAAACGTTTTTCATCTACTTCGGTTCTTGCTCAGAACATCCTCTTTTGCCAAAGAAAAAGTTCCAGGAAAGCCTACTTCGCTCCTGGAACTTAACGTCTACTTATGATGATCGCCCTTGGGATTTGGGCAAGGTGTTGCCCTCGCTCCAAACCTCGAGAATCTTGGAAACAAGAGATTCTACATCGGCAATTGCTTCACGAACTTGCGTGGCCGCTTCAGTGGAACGATCGGATAGATGTCCTACCTCTTCTGCCACAACCTGAAAGCCTCGGCCGAGCTCCCCTACCCTTGCCGCTTCGATGGTTGCATTGATGGATACCATTTTGGTTTGTCTGGCCACATAGGTAATACCATTGACCAAGTTCCCCACCTTTTCGGGAATAGCTGCCAGATCGCTAATCATCTGTTCTACCATCTCCTGTTGCTCGCGAATCCTGATGGCAGCATCGGCATTTTCTTTTTCGAGTCGTTTCTCCAAGCTAATATCGTGGCCGAAGCCCACTAAACCAAGAATCTCACCACGCTCACCCCGTAGCGGCAGTTTTGAGGTGCGGAGCCATCTCTCTTCTCCGTTTTCTTCCGCTAGGAGCTCCTCTCGATCTACAATCGATTGGCCTTTCTTTAAGACTATGGCGTCATCGCGCCAAAACTGTTCCGCAATATGTTTCGGGAAGAGGTCGAAATCTGTCTTGCCTAAAACCTCGGCCTCCGTCTCTACTCCTGCATTGCCCAAGTCTATCGTATTGGCGAGAATTTTCCGGCCTTCCAAGTCTTTGGCATAGATCGCTGTGGGAAGGTTATCCACAATCGTCCGCAATAGGAGTTTTTCTCTTCTTAACTGCCTTTGCAGTTCCTCTATTGTCTCTTGTGCTTCTTGCAGCGAGCGAATCTCCAGATCTAAACCGGTATCCACTACCATTTGCCAACCCCTCGTTTCTCTTATCGATCACGAGTCATCTTCGCCACAAAATGCTAATTTCCTGTTATGATCGTTGGAACTTGTCCAAATTCCATTGCGAATTCAGTATTATTTTCGTTTCCAAAGGACTCTCCCCACGCTCGAGCGTAACCACGCACCGTGCCATTGCATATTTATTCCGCACTATGAAAAAAGATTGCCCAGACTCACCAGCCCCCATGTCCGAGTTCGACAGAGGGGAAAAGATACTTGTAGCAACGTAAAAGAGATGTAAAGTGTAAGATTAAACAAGGACTATGTATTTTTATGTAGAACCATAAGTGAATCTTAGCAGGAGGAAGGTGGGCAGATATATTTTTGGGATTTACAGGAAGGATATTGTGATTTAGGCAAAAGATTCGGGCAAATACACCTATAAGGAGGATGAGATTTTGAAGAAGCAAGTTGTTTTCGTGGTACTCTTGCTCTTGTGTCTATCTCTGATCGTCACCGCACAGGAACCCCCACTACAGGGCGGCACGTTCCGTTACGGAACAACCGTCAACCCCCGGGGCATGTTTAACCCCATTCTCTATACGGAACAATACGATGCCTATGTCATTGAGGTTATCTATGATGGCTTGATCGAAATTGACGCTCGCTTACAGCCCCAGCCCAAGGTGGCCAAGGCCTGGGAGATTTCCCCTGACGGACAGGAAATCACATTCTACTTACATGAGGGAATTACGTTCCATGACGGGGTGGAACTCACAGCCAAAGACGTGGCCTATACCTACCTGACGATTTTACATCCAGATTATACAGGCGTCCGCTTTGGAACCTTCAACATGCTTGTGGGGGCTCAGGAGTATAAGGAAGGCAAGGCAGATACTGTACCAGGCATTGAGGTCATCGATGACTATACCATCAAGTTTTCCACCTCTCGGCCCCATGCGCCGCTCCTTTCGTCCTTTGGCTATGGAATTTTGCCATCACACCTTCTGGCCCATATTCCCGTGGCCGAACTAGAGATGGCAGACTTTAACTTAAAGCCCATCGGTAGTGGACCGTTTAAGTTTGTCGAATTTCTAACGGATCAATATGTCACCTTGGCCGCCAATGACGATTATTTCTTTGGCAGACCAAATATTGATACCTTGGTGTATCAAAAAGTCTCCCAAGACACGATCCCCATTTTCCTCCAGCAAAACCGAATTGACTTTGTGGAAATCTCACCAGACCAATTCGCCCAAGTGAGTGAACTGGCTCAGATCGATACCTATGTCTACGAGGCTCTCAGCTATAGTTATCTCGCCTTTAACTTGCGCCAAGAACGCTTTGCTGACCCCTTGGTCCGTCAAGCCATTACCTATGGCTTTGATCGGGAACTCTATGTGGACGTGATTCGAGAGGGCTTCGGTATTGTGGCCAATGCCCCGATGCCAACAGCCTCTTGGGCTTTTACCCAGGAAGGGATTGACCCTTATCACTATGATCCGAAGCGAGCCTCCGAACTTCTGGCGCAGGCTGGCTGGACCCCCGGTAGCGACGGCATTCTAGAGAAGAATGGCGCAAGACTAGAATTTGAATTCTTAGTTCCCGACGGTAGTCGCCTCACCGAACAGATGGCCCTTCTTTTCCAGCAAAACATGGAAGATATCGGAGTGAAAGTGAACCTGATGTTCATGGAGTTCAGTGCCGCCGTAGACCGCGTTGATGCCCGGGAATTCGATACCTTTACCATGAGTTGGAGCTTGGCTGTTGATCCGGATCCTTACGGAATCTGGCATTCTACCTCCCTCTGGAATGATCCTGGGTATACCAATCCAGAGTCGGATCGCCTGATTGAGGCAGGTCGCCTGGAGACCGATTTAGAGAAGCGGAAGGAAATCTACGCCCAATGGCAGCAGGTCATTAACCATGACTTGCCTTCCATGTTCCTAAACTACGGAGTAACCATTGGGGCCCTCAATGAGCGGGTGAAAGGATTTGATCCAGACCCAGGTCCCTATGGACCCTTAGTTGGCCGTAGACTCTTGTCCAAAATTTGGCTCACTGACTAAAAAACTTGGAGTGGGGCAGCCTCCGCTGCTTCACTCCCCTTCGGGAAGGTGATTGCATGTGGCGTTATATTCTTAGGCGAATTCTGCTCCAGGGAATCCCCGTTCTTTTGGGGTTTACCTTTCTCTTGTACCTCATCATTACCATTGCACCAGGCAGTCCAGTCACCCATCTCAGGGGTGTCCCTGACCTCGACACCTCCGTAATTGCCCAAAGAGAGGCCCAGCTCGGGATCGATCAACCCTTTCTCATCCAGTACGGAAAATGGCTCTTACAAGTAGTGCGGGGAGACTTAGGACTCTCCTTTGACTCTGCGCGCCGACCGGTACTGCTTCTAATCCAAGAAAGGATGCCAGCCACGATTATCCTCTCTCTTTCGTCCATTCTCTTAGGCTGGGGCATTGGCATCCCTGTGGGGATCCTCTCAGCACGCTATCAGTATTCGGTTTTCGACTATCTGATCACATTTTTGGCCTTTGTGGGTATCTCCATTCCCAGCTTTTTCTTTGGACTGATCCTGCTTTATGTGTTTGCCCTAAACTTGAATATTTTGCCCGCTGGAGGCTTTTTTATGGCGGGCGAAACCCCCACATTCCTTGGCTATATCCGTTATTTGGCTCTACCAGCCCTCACCTTAGGGCTCAGCAATATTGCAGGTGTGGCCCGCTACATGCGCTCGAGTCTTTTGGAGGTTCTCCATGAAGACTATCTCCGTACCGCCCGGTCCAAAGGTTTGGGGGAACACATTGTCATCTACAAACATGCCTTCCGTAACGCACTTTTGCCCATCCTGACCTTAATGGGCTTTATGCTCCCCAGCATTTTTTCGGGGGCGGTCATTGTGGAGAACATTTTCACTTGGCCTGGACTCGGCTCTTTAGCCATTCAAGCCCTCAATGAACGGAATTATCCGGTAATCATGGGGATCAATTTAATGTTTGCCGTGCTGATTTTCTTAGGCAGTATTATCGCCGACATATCCTATGCCGTGGCGGATCCCCGCATCAGGTATGAATAAGGAGGTACTACCATGCAGCAGTTGCAACAAATGTCCCAAACCAAGAAGATCTGGCGGCGCTTTTGCCGCAATAAGCTGGCAGTGTTGGGCCTGGTCATTATGCTCTTCTTTGTCTTGGTTTCAACCTTCGCCCCTTTCTTAACAGATTTCGATCCCAATCGTTCCAATCTCCGCCAGCGGAACTTACCCCCTTCGAGAGAGCACCTGTTTGGCACAGATGATATGGGGCGCGATATCTTGGCCAGGACATTGTATGGAGGAAGAATTTCCCTCTCAGTAGGTCTTGTCTCCGTGGGCATCTCCCTCAGTATCGGAGTCGTTCTGGGGGCTATAGCAGGCTTTTCTGGCGGTGTGGTGGATACTGTGATCATGCGGATTGCTGATGTTTTCTACAGTTTCCCCTTTATGATCTTGGCCATCACGATCTCATCAATCTTTGGTCCTTCCATTTATAACACCATGATGATCCTAGGCATCTTATCCTGGCCTAGTTCGGCCAGGCTCTTGCGGGCTGAGTTCTTAAAACTGAAGAATACGGATTTCGCTCTGGCCGCGGGGGCTGTGGGAGCAAGTTCAGTCCGGATCATGTTTCGCCACATTCTGCCCAATGCCATCTCGCCCCTCTTGGTTTCTGCCACCTTGGGAGTGGCCTCCGCCATCTTATCTGAGGCTGGTTTGAGTTTTTTGGGTCTAGGCCTGCCTCCGCCAGCCCCTTCCTGGGGGAATATGCTCAATCGAGCCCGACCCCTCCACATTCTGGCAACCATGCCCTGGATGTGGCTACCACCTGGAATTGCCATCTTTGTCATCGTCCTCAGCATCAACTTCGTAGGTGATGGCCTTAGAGATGCCTTTGATCCCCGTAAGCAATAAAGAAACACCCTGGTTTCAATGGGAAGACCAGGGTGTTTTTCTTAACTCATGAGCCTCGCCCGCTTGAGGGCGAGAACAATCACGGGAATCACAACAATCTGTACGATTATGCCAGGTATGGCGTTAAGCAGGGCGCCGGCTGTGAACATTTGCCAAGTAAAAGGTGTGCCTGAGAGCCCCAGAATAATGGAGCTCACGAATCCCCAGACAATCCTCCCGCCCACCATGGACAAGAGCAGTGATAGATAGATATACATATTCTTCTTAGGCAGGACTCGGAAGAGGACCCCGGCCAGCCATCCATAGGCACCGAGCTCAAAGGCCATGATAAGGGCGGTGGGAAAGGCCGGTGGCATGCCAAAGAGCATGCTCCGTAGCACTGGAGTCATGAGGCCTACCACCAGACCTAAGGGACCGCCCAAGACGAAGCCACCAAGCAAGACAGGAATGTGCATGGGAAGTAAGCGACTTCCAAGGCTGGGAATCTGTCCTGTCAGAAAGGGCAGAAGCAGGCCTAGTGCTAAGAAGAGTCCTGCTAGGACCACTCGCTTCGTAGTTGTGCTCATGGTCTTTTCTCCTCTAGAGTCAATTCGACGGGAAAATAGGCTACGGCGTTGTCAAAACAGATATCCTTGACCATGCCTCCCATCAGTTCTAGGTCATGAGGTGCCTCTCCCTCTTCTACCCAAGTACCGAGCAAATCGCACAAGATACGCCGGAAGTACTCATGGCGGGTATAGGAGAGGAAGCTGCGGGAGTCGGTCAACATGCCTACGAAGCGGCTGAGGAGACCGATATTCGCAAGTGCGGTCATTTGCCGGAGCATGCCATCCTTCTGATCATTGAACCACCAACCGGAACCAAGCTGCATCTTGCCAGGGATTCCTCCACCTTGGAACGAGCCTGCAATGGTGGCCAAAAGGTCATTGTCACTGGGATTCAGGGAGTAAAGGATGGTCTTGGGTAGTTGGTTGGTCTCATCAAGCTTAGAGAGGAAAGCCACCAGATCTCGACCATAAACACGATCATCCATGGAGTCAAAGCCCGTGTCTGGACCTAAGAGCTGATGCATCCGGGCACTATTGTTGCGTATGGACGAAAGGTGGAGTTGCATCACCCAGCCCCGATCAGCGTACTGACGACCAAGGAAGATCAAAACTTGTGTCTTAAAGATCTCCACTTCTTCCTGGCTCAGCTTTTCCCCAGCCAACGTTTTTTGCAAAATGCCTGTGGCCAGAGCTTCGCTCCCTTCCCGGTAAACAATGGGATCTAAGGCATGATCAGAAAGGGCACAGCCGTGCTGGGCGAAGAAATCCATTCTCTGCCCTAAGGCCTGCGTAAATTCGGAAAACGTTTGAATCCTTCCCCCCACAGCCGCCTCCAGTTTTTCCAGCCACTGGGTAAACCCTGGCTGGTCGATATTAAAGCTCTTATCAGGGCGGAAGGTTGGATAGACCTTAACCCCAAAGCTTTTGTCCCTGGCCAAGGCCTGATGGTATGCTAACGAATCGGTGGGATCATCGGTGGTACATAAGCCCTTCACATTCGATCGTTCGATGAGGGAGCGCGCTCTGAAGTCGTCTTGCTGTAAGAGACGATTACACTCCTCCCAAATTTCTTCTGCTGTGTCTGGCGAAAGCAGCAAATCGATGCCAAAATAGCGCCTAAGTTCCAGATGGGTCCAGTGATACAGGGGGTTGCCGATGCAAGCAGGCACCGTTTCTGCCCATTTGAGGAACTTTTCCTTATCGCCAGCGTCACCTGTTATATACTCCTCTGAAACCCCATTGGCCCTCATGGCACGCCATTTATAATGATCGCCCGCTAGCCAAATCTCCGTAATATTCCTGTACTTCTTGTTCTCCGCAATTTCTTGGGGACTCAAATGACAGTGATAGTCAAAGATGGGCATATCCTGGGCGTAGTTATGATAGAGTCTTTGTGCGGTGGGGCTACGGAGTAAAAAATTCTCATCCATAAAGTGTTTCATCTTTTTCCCTCCCGATCACGAATCTGGTAGAAGGCCCGTACGCCTTGGCAGGTGTACGGGCGATGGTAATTTAGGCATTATAGGTTGAAGCTGCTGTGCTTCCCCCTTGACCCGTCCAATTGGTGTGGAAGAACTCTCCCCGGGGTCTATCAATGCGTTCATAGGTATGGGCACCAAAGTAGTCCCTCTGGGCCTGCAGCAAGTTGGCGGGTAAGCGCTCACTACGATACCCATCATAATAACTCAGGGCTGCGCTGAAGGCTGGTACGGGAATACCGTGGAGCATTGCGGTTGCACAAACTCTTCTCCAGCTGTCTTGAGCCTTGGTGATCTGCTCTTTAAAGAAAGGATCCAGAAGCAAGTTCGCCAGATCGGGGTTCTGATCAAAGGCTTTTTTGATATCGCCTAAGAAAGCTGAGCGAATGATGCAGCCGCCCCGCCACATAAGGGCGATGCCGCCATAGTTGAGATCCCAACCATGACTCTCAGCTGCGGCACGCATCAAGGCATAGCCTTGGGCGTAGGAGACAATCTTGGAGGCATAGAGTGCTTGTTTGATATCCTCCACGAAAGCCTTCTTATCACCAGTAAAGTTTGGTTTTGGTCCCTCGAGGACCTGGGAAGCTGCTACCCTTTCGTCCTTCAGGGCCGATAAGAAGCGAGAGTAAACGGCCTCGCCGATCAAGGTGAGGGGAACTCCTTCGTCTAAGGAAGAAACGGCTGTCCATTTGCCCGTTCCCTTTTGCCCGGCTGTATCTAGAATCTTCTCCACTAAGGCCGAGCCATCTTCATCTTGATACGCCAAAATGTCTGCCGTAATTTCGATCAAGTAGCTATCTAATTCCCCTTGATTCCACTCACTGAAAATCTGGTGCATCTCCTGAGGGCTCAAGCCGAGGAGGTCTTTCAGAAGGTGGTAGGCTTCACAAATAAGCTGCATATCGCCGTATTCGATGCCATTGTGGACCATCTTCACAAAGTGACCGGCACCATCTTGCCCCACCCAATCCGCGCAGGGGCTGCCGTCTTCTACCTGAGCTGCCACAGCCTGAAACATGGGCTGAATATGGGGCCAGGCCTCAGGTGAACCGCCGGGCATGAGACTGGGTCCCAAAAGCGCGCCTTCTTCTCCGCCTGAAACCCCTGTTCCCACATAAAGGAGACCCTTTCCTTCCACATACTTGGTGCGGCGAATGGTGTCTGGGAAGTGCGAGTTGCCACCATCAATGATGATGTCTCCCTCTTCAAGGAGGGGGATGAGCTGTTCAATCAGATTGTCCACGGGTTGCCCCGCCTTCACCATGATCATCACTTTGCGAGGAGTTTTTAAACTGGCCACCAAATCTTCTAGGGAATAGGTACCGAGAATATTCTTACCCTTGGCCCTACCTTCTACAAAATTCGTTACTTTATCTACCGTGCGATTATAGACTGCTACGGAGAAACCCTTGCTTTCTAAGTTCATCACTAAGTTCTCGCCCATGACTGCCAAACCGATTAATCCAATATCCATCTTTGCCATCTTAGTCACCCCTTATCGCTGAACTCGTGCATTACCCTGCCAAATACTCCACACTTGCCCTTCATCCGCTGGCTGAGCGTAGTCTGTTAAGAAGGTCGTGGCCATGGCCCCTGTGGCCCAGGCGAACTGGATCCATTTTTCCGACTCCCAGCCTCGCAAGATTCCATAGAGGAGGCCACCGACAAAGCCGTCGCCACCGCCAATCCGATCCAAAACCGTAATGGGGCGAGGCTTGACTACGTGCCACTCATTGCCTGCAAGTAAGAGTGCTCCCCACAGATGGGAGTTAACATCAACCACTTCACGGAGTGTATTCGCAAAGACCGATGCCCCTGGGAACTTCTCCTTCACCCTGCCGATCATTTCTTTAAAGCCCGTAATTTGCTCATTAATATCCTGCCCACCAGCCTCGGGACCTCGAATACCGAGACTCAGTTGATAGTCCTCTTCATTCCCGATTAGGATATCTGTGAGGCTGGCGATTTCGGTAAAGACTTCCCGTAGTTCTTCTTCGCGACCTTCCCAAAATGTGGCCCGATAGTTTAGATCGAAGGAAATCAGCGTACCATGTTTTTTGGCAGCCCGAGCCAGCTCTAGGCAAAACTCGCTTGTTTCAGGTGAAAGGGCGGCAATAAGGCCAGAGAGATGTACAATCTGCACGCCTTCTTGGCCGAAGATGCGTTCTACATCGAAATCCTTGATATTCAGTGTTCTGCCTACTTCTCCAGCCCGGTCATTATGCACCCTAGGGCCCCGAGATCCATAGCCGCTATCGGCGATATTAAACTGATGGCGGTAACCCCATGGTCCGTCCTGGGGGACTTCCGGTCCTTCCACTGTCATATGTCTACTGGCTAGGTTGTTCTTGATAAACTGAGCAATGGGACTTCCCTGGACAAAGGTGGTCAACACCTTTACAGGTAATCCAAGATACGATGAGATGCTGGCAACATTGGTTTCAGCACTGGTGGCATGCATTTGGAACATGTCACTGGCATGAACAGGTTGCCCGTTGACGGGGGTAAGACGTACTCCCATGCTGGTTGGTACCAGCAAAGCATACTGAAAATCTTTGCGCAATGTTAGACTCACTGAAACATCCTCCTATCGTTATTTTTCTATCCCAAGGGACCTTAAGTGGCGCTGGATATGGGTGATCAAAAACTCCTCATAGCGATCTGCATGGTCATGTAAGACTTGATAGATCTCCTCCTTGAGCTCAGGATCCCGGAGCATGAAACCATAGGTAATGTGTAAGAGTTG
>JAAYOK010000012.1 GCA_012520355.1 Bacillota bacterium
GAACAAACTCGCTGTGGAGAAGCTATCGACCAAAACGCCAGAAAAGGCCATGGAAAGGGGTACTAACATCTGACCGATACTATCAATCAGTCCATACACTCGCCCCCTGTAGCCATCAGGTACTGTCTCTTGGAGCATCACTTGAAAGGGCACATTCACCAGGGTGTTCATGACCCCAATCAAGAGTAGGGAGCTGGAGAGTGCCATCAAGGTGCTGGCCAGACTCACATTCCCATAGACGGCTGGGAGGGCAAAAAAGCCTAACAGTCCCACTACAAGACCTTGAGTTGTAATACCTGAAGTCAATAAGGCTTCTTTACGGAAATTCTTGGTCAAGAATCCCACCAAGACAGTACCAAGCAAAAAACCTACGGGAAGCATGGCCTGGATGGTCCCGTATTGCTGGGCTTCAAGCAGTAAGACTTCCTTACCGAAATAAGGAAACACCACATTCAGAAGGGGAGCTCCCAAGAAGTTCAGGGCTGTGGCATAGAAAATGAGGGATCTGAGGCCAAGATTGCGCCAGATATACGTAAAGCCTTCCCGAAAACTATGCAAGAACTGATGGGTTGGAGAAGCCTCTGGCCTCGAGACTTCCTCCCTTACCACCTTGGGAAAACGAATGAAGGTCTCAGAGAGGGCGGAGAGCAAAAAGGCAATGCCATTAATGAAAAAGACTCCAAAATACCCCGTTGTCCCCAGTAGGAAGGCTCCGAGCACCGGCCCCATAATCATGGTGGCAGCCCTGGATAGATTGTTCAGGGAATTCGCCTTCACCAGTTCTTCCTTCTTCACGAGACCTGGAATGGTTGCCGAAATCGCAGGACCAAAGAGTACACCGCAGAGTGAGGAAAGAATGGTGGCAATGTAGAGTATGGGCATGGTTAAGTGCCCTGAACGGAAAATTAAGGCCAGGCTCAAAATAATCAAGCCCCGAAGTACATCCATGGCAACCACAATGGTCTTGCGGTCCCAGGTATCAGCCAAGACGCCAGTGAAAGGTGCCAAGAGAACCATGGGGATAGACGAAGCAAAGAGCATTGTTCCGAGCGCCGCGCCTGACCCGGTTAGATCAAGCACCAACCAGGTAAGTGCTAAGTAATGAATGCCGTCCCCAACCTGTGACACCAAACGTCCCCAGAACAAGAGCCCAAAATCACGATTGATAAAGAGGCGCTGCGCGAGCGTCTGTTTTTCTTTTGTCATATCCATCCCTCATCTCCCTGTGATGAGTCTATTCTAGCTTTTTACAGGTGCAAAACAAACTGCCTTCAGAAGGGTAGTCTCTCCGCCTTAAGTCGGATTTTACCGTAAAAAATGACCAAAGAGCCGAGCTTGCCATGGGCTATGTTCTTTTTGATATAAGGCCAGTTGATCATACAAGTAGGGAACGAAATCGGTGAACAGAGGATACTGGGCGCGATGGGCCTGATAATACTCTAACTGGGACAAGACAAAGCGGGTGAGATAAAAACCCCACTTTTCGTGATGTTCGAGAATCGTTGTTTCCATTTCTGGCTCAAAGAGATCCCGGGCAGCCAAAACTTCCATAGAACGGATCACCTGCTCATTGAGGAAACCCGCCACTGTCCCATAGGCCTGGTCTTTCATGATCTTACGCACGGGCCATAATAGGGGACGAAGTTTCTTGGCCTTTTCCGGATACGCCTCGAGACTTGGGTTGACGAAAGCGTGCCCTAATTCGTGAACGGTCAGATCCTCCAATGTCACTCCAGATGGAAATTCTGGCCGCCCCTCACTTGCACCGTACTCACGAACAATCTGGAAGGCAATGTTATGACCCAGAGCGTCTGTAACACTAGCACCATAGCCACCACCTGGAAACATGCTAGGCGTAATGATCAGCTGATAGGCGTCAGGACTCCAGCCAAAGAAACCCTGTAGCCACTCTTCCAAGTGTTCGAACCGGAAATCAGCGAGATATGGTTCTAAGGTCTCGTCTAGGTACGGTTTCCAAGCGGCATAAAAGGAAAGAAAGTCTGCCTCAGCAGCCAGTTCCGAAAGCGCGATGCGTAGTTCCTCCAGATTCTCCCGCCCCTTAGCCCGCCCCACGAGATAATCGCTATACTCGTAGGCTATGCCGAGCTCTGGTAGTGGGCCTAAGTGACAGATAAAGGCTGGCGGAGCATCATAGGCAAAGCCCTTTTTCAGCATTTCTTCCGTTAAAGTGACTGCTCGATGGTCTTGATAAGGGGCAAAAAAGTCTTGCAGGGCCCGAAAGTATTCGTTGCCAGAACCGGTGGGACCCCGTTTCTCAATCCAACTAGTCTGGGATAAAACCCCAGCCATGAGCTCCATCTCTGGAGATATTCTAAGGACATTCCCCTCGACTACACTTGTACCAAGCACCACCACAAGCAGCACCAACAACAGCAGCTTACGTCTCATTCATTCTCATCCCCTCAAAGATCAAAAAAATATTTCTGAAAAATTGCCGAAAAAGCTCTATCTCGGTTAGGTATTCCGCCATTTCCAAGCTTAACCTTGGAGAATTGCTTGTAGGGATGACTAAACCGGTGAACGATCGTTCAGAGAAAGGCTAAGGGTTTACGAATTGCGAATGACTATTAACAGTGTTGACTCTATAAAGTTACAATGTTATACTTTAGATGAAATCTCCGAAGACCTCTTAGGGAGTGGGGGAACCAGTCTTTTGGGGTGAATCTTACCGAGGCAACAGCCAAGGCAAGAAGGGCGACTTGGGCGTCCTAACCCGTCAGCTAACCTCACAGGA
>JAAYOK010000174.1 GCA_012520355.1 Bacillota bacterium
CCGATTGGTCCTCTTCCCTTGATTATCTCTTAGGGGAAGCCACCATAGATTCTATTGCCATTGGTATGAAGACGGTGGATGAGGTCGTGCATAATGTGGCTTTCTTTGACGGTGCCCGTAATCTGCCCCAGCCGAGGCCTGAAACCAGGCAACTGCATATCGATAGTTGGTGCATTGGGTGCGGGGCCTGCGTGAAAGCCTGTCCCAATGGGGCACTTGCCATTAGGGGCACGAAGGTCGAAGTGATTGCTCCCAAGGAGTGCGTTTTTTGTGGGTATTGTGGAGCGAGCTGTCCAGAGTTCGCTATCAAGGTGATATAAGGGGCCTTTGCATGAGAATACTTGGTTTAGATGTGGGGACAAAGACGATCGGAGTGGCTGTAAGCGATCCCATGGGTTGGACGGCCCAGGGGGTTACGGTGATTCGCCGTTCATCGCCGGAAAAAGATCTTGAAGCCCTGAAGGCTTTGTTGGCAGAATACGACGTAAACAAGCTGGTGGTAGGGTTGCCGCGCCGCACCGATGGGAGCTATGGGCCAGAGACAGACAAAATTTATCAGTTTGGTTCTGAACTGGAAAGGGAATTCTGTCTACCAGTAGAATATTGGGATGAACGGTTTTCTACGGTAGCCGCACAGCGCATTTTATTAGAAGGCGATGTGAGTCGTGCGAAGCGTCGCCAGGTCGTGGATAAGGTGGCGGCTACAGTGATTTTACAAGCATATTTGGATCGTAAGCAGTAAAAACTAGGTTCAAAAGGAGGAGATCGGATGTCTCACAACCACGATGGGCATGATCACGATCATGATCACGATTTTGATTTGGATAACACCATTGTCTTAATTGACGAAGATGAAACCGAACACGTATTTACTGTCTTGGAATACTTAGAGGTTGACGAACAGCTGTATGCAGTTTTGATGCCCCAAGATAGTGAAGACGAACAGGCCTTTATCTTTAAGGTTGAAATGGATGAAAACGGTGAGGAAATCCTCATGGACATTGAAGATGATGAGGAGTTCGAACGAATCGTAGCGGTCTTAGAGTCCGACGAAGACTAAGCTACCGAATGTTGTTTTTGGGGGTGTACTTCATGCCCGAAAGTATGCAAGTAAACGTGAAACGGACCCTATCTAGTGCGGTCCGTTTTCTTTTCACGCTTGCTTTCTTAGGTGCACTTATTGTTCCTATGTTCCTTCTTACGGTGGGGAATCGACCCCTCAGCTCTGATCCTGAAGCAGTAACCAAACTTGTCCGTGTTCCACAGGGGCTTAGTGCCAGGCAAATTGTTTCACTCCTGGACGAAGAGGAAATCATTTGGCATCCTACATTGTTTCATGTCATCCTGAAGATAGAGGGAGCCGAGCAGAGTCTGAAGGCTGGAGCCTATTTACTGAGCTCTAGCATGACACCCCTGGCGATTATTGAGGAGCTTCAGACAGGGCGGGTTCAGAGTGAACGGGTGGTGATTCCGGAAGGTTTTGAGATCAAACAGATTGCAGAGACCTTGGCAGCGAGGGGATTGGTGGACCCGGAGCGCTTTATTGAGCTTGCCTCAAATAGAGAGCTTGTCTATGGGGAGCAGACTCCCTTGGAGTTGCCCCTAGCGACCTTGGAAGGCTATTTGTATCCTGATACGTACTTCTTCCATGAGGGCCAAACCGAGGAGGAGCTTATTCGTCAGATGGTGGACCGTTTTCTGGAGGTCACAGAGGCTGAGATCATTCCCCTTCTGGAGGATAGCGAGTTCTCCTTGCACGAAGTGGTCACCCTTGCATCCATTGTTGAACGGGAGATCTCCGTTGACCATGAAAGGCCGGTGGTTGCCTCTGTCTACCTCAATCGACTCGCGATTGATATGCCGCTCCAAGCCGATCCCACGGTGCGTTATGTTACAGCGGAAGAGCGGCCGCAAGTGCTCTATCGTGACTTGGAAATTGACTCACCCTACAATACCTATCGCTATCGGGGGTTACCACCAGGTCCGATTGCAAGTCCGGGTTTAGCATCCATGCTTGCGGTTTTACATCCGGCAGAAACAGATTATTATTTTTTCGTCAGCAGACGTGACGGTACCCACGAGTTTACCCGGACCTACAATGACCATTTGCAGGCCCGGCGTACATTGGGTTATTAGGAGGACGTATAAAGTGAAGATTCCAGAGATTCTGGCTCCAGCTGGTAATATGGAGAAAGCCATCGTTGCTATGGAGTATGGGGCAGATGCATTATATCTATCTAGCAAGGCTTTTGGTATGCGAGCCAAGGCCGGTAATTTTGGCAGGGATGAGCTTAAGGAGATTGTGGCCATGGCCCATGCCCGAGGTGTTAAGATCTATGTCACGGTAAATGTCTTTGCCCACAATGATGAAATTGATTTGCTCCCCCCCTATTTGCAGGAGCTGGAAGAGCTTGGAGTTGACGCCCTGATCGTTGCAGATCTGGGGGTTATCGCTTTGGCCAAGGAGTACGCGCCAAGTATTCCCTTGCATTTGAGTACCCAGGCTAATACAGTGAATTATCGTGCCGCGAAGGTCTGGGCAGAGATGGGCATTGATCGCCTAGTCATGGCTCGGGAGTTGACCAGGGAAGAGATTCAAAAGGTCTGTCAAGAGACAAAGGCCGAGATTGAGGTCTTCGTCCACGGTGCCATGTGTATGGCCTATTCAGGTCGGTGCTTGCTCAGCAATGTACTCACAGGTCGCGATGCCAATCGGGGCGAATGTGCCCAAAGTTGCCGCTGGCGCTATGCAGTGGTAGAAGAAACGAGGCCTGGGGAGTATATGCCAATCGAAGAGGACCATGGTGGTACGCATATCTTTAACTCCAAGGATCTTCGCCTCATCGAGTATATTCCTGATTTAGTCCAAATTGGTGTGGATAGCCTGAAGATCGAAGGGCGGATGAAGAGCTCCTTTTATGTAGCTACTGTAGTAAGGGCTTATCGCCAAGCTTTGGATCTCTATGCCGCGGATCCTGAGAATTATGTACTGCCCCAGGAACTCTTAGATGAGCTTGATAAGGTTAGTCATCGTCCGTATTATGCTGGATTTTTTGTTCCTACGGATGCAGGCATTCACAGACCCACTGGCAGTTATATTCGAGAGTATGATGTTGTGGGGATCGTGGAAAGCTGGGATAACGAGACGCAAGAGGCGGTTGTTGCAGTACGCAACCGGCTCAGCCTGGGCGAAGATGTCGAGATTATGCAACCGAAGGGTGTTGTTTTGACCCATACCATAACGAAAATGAGCCATATAGACACGGACGAGGAGCTTTCTGAGGCTCATGCTAATTATACGGTGCGGATTCCCATGGATGCAGTTAAACCATACTCCATGTTACGAGTGAGACGAG
>JAAYOK010000175.1 GCA_012520355.1 Bacillota bacterium
GGATTGAGGACGGAGTCGGTCCAAAATCCCTTCCCGGAGGAGGCTAACAGGCGTTTGATTGACGTTTTGGCCACCTGGTATTTCGCCCCAACAGAACAAGCAGCGGCCAACTTGCGCCGTGAAGGTACCGAACATGACCGTATTTTCGTCACAGGAAACACGGTGATTGATGCGCTTTTGTCTGTGGTGGATAAGGACTATGTGTTTCGGAACCCAGTTTTGCAAAGCCTCGATCTGGAGAGGCCTTGTTTGGTTGTAACAGCCCATCGGAGGGAAAACTGGGGTGAGCCCCTGCAGGATATCTGCCATGCACTCTTAGATTTGGATGATTTAGATCTGCAAATCGTCGTTGCTATGCACCGCAATCCCGCGATTCAAAAGGTGATGCAGGATATCTTGGGCCAGAGTCCAAAGATACGTCTCTTAGACGCCCCAGACTATCGGGAGTTTGCCAATCTATTGGATCGATGCACGCTACTTCTCACAGATTCCGGTGGACTGCAAGAAGAGGCGCCAGCTTTACATAAACCAGTTCTAGTTATGCGTGAGGTCACAGAGCGTCCCGAAGCCTTAGCAGCCGGAACCGTGAGATTAGTTGGATCAGGCCGCCAGGATATTGCGGGAGCTGTGAGACAATTGCTAACAGATTCTTTGCTTTATGAACGGATGTCAAGCGCCCCTAACCCTTATGGTGATGGGCAGGCAGCGAAAAGGATATGCAAAATATTACAAGAGAAATATGAGTAATGGGGGTATCGCTATGGCAATGAGGCCAGACGAAATCGTAGCTGTTTTACGGCGCCAGATTGAGCAATTTGAGTCCAAGATTGAAGTAGATGACCTTGGTTCTGTCCTGATGGTAGGGGACGGAATCGCTCGTGTATATGGCCTTGAAAAAGCACTTGCTGGAGAACTTTTGGAGTTCCCAGGCGGTGTCTATGGTATGGTGTTAAACCTGGAGCAGGATAATATCGGTGTCGTTATTTTGGGCCCGTATGAACATATCAAGGAAGGGGATCCAGTGAAGCGGACTGGTACGGTAGTCCAGGTACCTGTTGGCGAAGCTTTGATCGGACGAATTGTCAACCCCTTAGGTCAGCCCATTGACGGCAAAGGGCCCATTGCATCAGAAAGAAACAGGCCCATTGAGGCACAGGCCCCCGGCGTCATTGATCGGGTAAGTGTGCACCAACCGCTCCAGACAGGTCTGAAATCCATCGACTCCTTAGTTCCCATCGGTCGCGGTCAACGGGAACTGATTATTGGTGACCGGCAGACAGGAAAGACGGCCATTGCAGTGGATACCATTCTTAACCAAAAGGGAGAAGATGTAATTTGTATCTATGTTGCCATCGGCCAGAAAGCTTCAACGGTTGCTGGTGTAGTGGATACCTTGGACAAACATGGTGCCTTAGATTACACCATCGTAGTCTCAGCCACAGCAAGTGATCCATCTCCGCTTCTTTATATCGCGCCTTATGCTGGTGTAGCCATGGCAGAAGAGTTCATGTATGCCGGAAAGGACGTCCTAATTGTCTATGATGACCTTTCCAAACACGCCACGGCCTATCGGGAGATGTCCCTGCTTCTCAGAAGACCTCCTGGCCGTGAAGCCTTCCCTGGTGACGTTTTCTATATTCACTCCCGCTTGCTGGAACGTGCGGCAAAACTCAATGATGAACTGGGCGGAGGGTCCATTACTGCTTTGCCCATTATTGAAACCCAAGCAGGTGACATTTCCGCCTATATTCCAACCAACGTGATCTCCATTACCGATGGACAGATCTTCTTAGAATCGGATCTCTTTTATGCAGGAATTCGTCCGGCCATTAGTGTAGGTCGGTCCGTTTCCCGTGTTGGTGGTGCAGCCCAAGTGAAAATGATGAGGCAAGTTGCAGGCTCTCTCCGGCTCGATCTTTCCCAGTATCGGGAGTTGGCCGCATTTGCCCAGTTTGGGGCGGATTTAGACCGCCAGACCCAGGCCCGTATCGGTCGTGGTGAGCGGATGTATGAAGTCTTGAAGCAAGAACAATACAAACCCCTTCCAGTGGAAGAACAGGCTGTCTCACTCTATGTTGCAGTTCATGGCTATCTAGATAGTATTGCCACGGGTGATGTAGTTCGCTTTGAGCATGAGTTCCTAGACTTCCTCCGGAAAGAGCATGGTGAACTTCTGACTGCACTTCAGAGTAAGAAGGAAATTACTGAAGAGATTGAGTCGAAGCTGAAGCATTTGATTGTGGAGTTCAAGAAAGACTTCGTTAGTTAGGGGGACTAAAGATGGCACAATCGAGCCGGGAGATTAAACGGCGGA
>JAAYOK010000176.1 GCA_012520355.1 Bacillota bacterium
TGGTGATGTCCCCCCTGTCTGTGTTTACGTGATAATAAATACTTCGACATTGGGGATCATCACCCTTTTTTTATTGGGGTCAATTTCGGGCTAAACCTGTATTTAGTGCAGGATTTGGCCCTTTTTCTATCTTTTTTGGGGTAAAGATCAATCTGTGGATCCCAAGAACGCGTCTCCATCATTCTTGCGTGACATCGCAAATAGCTCAAGACCGCCTCCCGAGGCGAAATTCGCCAAATTGGCTGCAATTGATCGAGGGACAGGCCCCCAGGAGGATAAAGGAGGCTGGCCGTGGAAGGAAGGGAAAAGTTGATGTGTTGTTTGTTGGGTAAAAAAAGAGAGATTAGAATACAGGGAGGGACGACTCGCTTATGTCGAATTATGTTTTAACTTGCTGTTCCACAGCTGATCTGCCCCATGATCACTTGGAGAAACGAAAGATTCCCTATGTGTGTTTTCACTACATTCTAGATGGAGTCCAGTATCCAGACGATCTAGGCCAGACGATCTCATTTGAAGAGTTCTACCGGAGGGTGGGAGCGGGGTCGATGCCCACCACATCCCAGGTCAACGTCGGCCAGTACACAGACTTTTTTGAGCCCTTCTTACAGGCTGGACAGGATATTCTCCATATTTCGTTATCGTCTGGTTTGTCCGGTTCGTATAACTCCGCCATCCTGGCCCGGGAAGCCTTGCTGGAACGTTATCCAGATCGGAAGATCGTCCTCGTGGATTCTTTGGGTGCATCGTCTGGTTATGGCCTTTTAACAGATATGGCTGCTGACTTGCGTGATGAGGGTGCGTCCATCGATGAAGTGTACACTTGGCTTGAAGAAAACAAATTGAAGGTCCATCATTGGTTCTTTTCCACGGATCTAATGCATTACAAGCGAGGGGGACGCATCTCCAGTACTTCTGCGGCGGTGGGGACTTTGCTCAATATTTGTCCTCTGCTTAATATGAACTCCGCCGGGAAGCTGATTCCCCGCCGGAAAATTCGGGGTAAGCGGCAAGTGATTGCAGAACTGGTGAAGATGATGGAACTTCATGCTCAAAACGGCACTAACTACTCTGGCAAATGCTTTATCTCTAACTCGGATTGCTATGACGATGCCCGCAAGGTGGCTGATTTGATTGAGGCCAAATTCCCTTCCTTACAGGGGAACGTGATGATCAACAGTGTGGGTACCGTCATTGGTTCCCATACCGGTCCAGGTACCGTCGCCCTCTTTTTTCTGGGGACGGAGCGGGAAGAGTAAGAAAGAGTTCGAGGACAAAACATCGTTCGAAATTCGTCAAATCGTGTGAGGGCCTGGCCCTAGCCGGCTCTCGATGCCTTTTCGATTCTTACGCCTCTTTATGACGATGACGGTCAAATCGTTGATTTCATCTTGAAATATCAGAATAAGGCCCCGGGTATGGTCAGAAAACGAAGTGGAACTTGTCCAGGCGACGGCTGAACGGACTTGGGCCTCCATAGAGCGTGTTCGTGTGGGACAAGCCCTCCAGGCGAGTGAGGCCAAGTATCGACAACTCTTTGAGACCTCCAAAGATGGACGAAATTTTGGATATTACTCGCATCTCCGAGAATAGGCTACGGCTCCATAGGGAGAAGGTTCAGTTGAACTCCCTTCTTACCGATATTATATGTGACACGGAACCGCAGTTTCAGGCCCGGGGCATCACGTTTCTCGGCGAGATCTGCCCTGAGGCCATCGTCGTTAACGCTGATGCACTGCGTCTGACGCAATGCATGGTCAACATCTTGGTTAATGCTCTTAAGCACACCTCGGGGCAAGCATAACAGGGGTCTTGGCCTTGGTCTTTCCATTGTAAAAGGTATTATCGAAGGGCATGGCGGTGTTGTTACAGCAAGTAGTGCTGGACTAGGAAAGGGTTCCCAGTTTACATTGCGACTACCTCTAGAGTCTTGATTGATGAGAAAGGCGGGAAATCATGATATTGATCATCGATGATAATCGAGATCTGGCCAACCTCCTTTGTGAGTACCTAAGTCTGCAAGACTACGTAGCAACCGTCGCTTATAGTGGTAAACAAGGTCTAGCCATTGCCCAAGAACAAGAAGTTCGAGTGATTCTTTGTGACATAGCCATGGCCGATATGGATGGCTATGAAGTTGCTCGTCGGATCAAAAGTGACGTGCAGCTGGAGCATATTCATCTCATTGCTGTTTCTGGGTTTTCTAGTCCAGAGGATGTGCAACGTTCCTTGCAAGCGGGATTCGAACGTCATCTTGCGAAACCAGTGGACTTAGTAGAAATGAAGAAGATGCTGGACAGTTACGCGCGTTAACGAATATAGGAAGCAGCGAAGCAAGCATGATGGAAGGAGAGTGGAAGTTATAAACAGACCATTCGCTAAATTGGTCTTGATCTTTATGATTCTTGTTCTAGCTACAGGGAGCGTTTTAGCAGTCGAGCCCACATTAATCCTGGAGGGGCTCTTTGCTGAGGCGCTGTCCATTCCCGTATCCCTCTTGATGGATCTACCACAAGAAACAGTCCATGTGGTGGCGGTAAACTCCGCAGGGGAAGAAAGCCCCTTTTCAGCAACTGGCGCACGATTCAGTGACTTGCTTGCCACCTATGGCAAAGAGCAAGAAAACATGGAAAAAATCCGTTTGATCGCGGGTGATGGTTATTCCATTGAGGTACCAGGCCATGTCTTGCGAGAACGGGCCATCATCTTGGCTTACCTGATCGATGGAAAGCCCCTTGACGAAAGGGATGCACCACTTCGGGTTGTGATTCCAGAGGAAAGAGCCATGTATTGGGTCCGTAACTTGAGCAAAATCGAAGTTCTCGCTCCATAGCTAAGGAGGTAATCTATGTCTGACCAATCCCAGTACTACTTTGTCCAGATTTGGCTCCCCTCCCTCGAAAAGCCTCTTACCTTTCCTTTGGCTGAGGCCGCCTGGGGGCGCTTTAAGCGCTCGTTTTCAGAGGGGAAAGAAGGTTTCTTTGTTTTCGCTACCAGAGATGGAAGAACGTTGGCTCTAGACTTAAAGAGTGTACAGCTGGCCCGAATTTGGATCGCAGAAGAAGAGGGTCCCATGCACGATAATGCTGGCTCTAAGGTCACCCTCTATCTCGCCAGTGGGGCAGAGGAAACCTTTGAGGCCAAGAATCCGGTGGACCTAGCGGGGATCTTCACCAAACTCAAAGTGGGGGCGGAGGGTGAAGTACTGAGTTTTACGGACCCAACAGGGAAACAGGTTTACTTTGCCGTGGGCGGACTGACTCTCCTGGAGGCAACTACGGATTTTGTGGAAGAAGGCTACAAACAGATCTACTTTAGGGAACGGGGGAAACTGCCACCCAAGTAAAAAAACAACCTCCTGCCAAAGCGGGAGGTTGTCTGCGATTGTATCAGACTTAGCTATGCTTTTTAATCAGCTCCACAAAGGCATCCACAACCGATTGGAGGAACTGAAGGGTTCCTTCATTCTTCATTTTGCCACTCTCGTCAAACAACTCAAAGGAGTTGGCGAGATATGCCTCTGGCTGTTGCAGAACTGGCATGTTAAGGAAGACGAGGGGTTGACGTAGATGGTGATTGGCACCAAATCCACTCAAGTTAGAGGGAGACTGGCTGACAATAGCCGCTGGCTTGCCATCCCAGATGCTCTGTCCATAGGGGCGGGAGCCCACATCCAAGGCATTCTTTAGCGCCCCTGGTATGGAGCGGTTATACTCTGGTGTAACAAACAACACCGCGTCAATGTCCTTCATTTTGCTCCGGAAGGTAGTATACTCAGCTGGAACACTACCGTTATCCAGGTCTTCGTTATATAAAGGTAAGTTCCCAATCTCAATGACCTCGGTTTCATAACCAGCTGGGAATAGATCCCTCATGGTAGCTGCGACTTTCTTGGAGACAGAGTCCTTACGGAGACTCCCTACGATGATACCGATTTTTTTCATTTATATTCATCCTTTCAGCCTATCTGCTCAAGTATTATTCACTAAACACAGTATACCATACACTTCCAGATTTTGTATTATGTTAACGTTAAGAATGAGAATCATTATCACCCTATAGCGAAACGACTTATCCTGGAATATTGCAGGGGTTGGATCGTTTTTGGCGAAGAATGATGCAAAAGAATGATGTAAAAGTATAGGAGAGGAAGAGAAGACAATGGATACGATTGTTGCTTTACTCACGAGCTATGTTGGGCGGGTTGCCCTGGCCATCCTGATTTGGTTTGTAGGGAACAAACTGATTCGACTTGTTTTAGATGTACTTGATCGGAGGATGGATAAGGTTCGGATTGATGCCTCCCTCCATTCGTTCTTAACCCCCTTAGTAAGCATTACCCTGAAAGTGTTGTTAGTCTTAACGGTGGCCGCCACTGTTGGAATCGAGATCACCACCTTTGCAGCCATCCTCGGTGCCGCGAGCTTGGCCATCGGCTTAGCCTTTCAAGGCAGCCTTGCCAACTTCGCCGGTGGGGTTTTGATTTTGGTTATGAAACCCTTTAAGGTGGGAGACTTCATCGAAGCGGTGGGCTATTCTGGTACGGTCATGGAGATTCAGGTCTTCCACACAATCTTGCGGACCCCCGATAACCAGAAGGTGATCATTCCGAACGCTGATATTTCGAACTCCAGCGGCATCAACTATTCGGCCTATGACACCAGGCGAGCTAATTTACAGATTGGTGTCTCCTTCAAATCGGATATCAAACGTGCCAAGGAAGTCCTCCGGAAAGTGGCCGATGACAATCCACTGGTTCTACAAGACCCCGAACCTGTTGTGGTGGTGAGTGCCCATGGAGATCACGGCTACGTTGTCTCCGTACGCCTTTGGGCCAAGAACAGTGATTATTGGACCATGCGTTTCAA
>JAAYOK010000177.1 GCA_012520355.1 Bacillota bacterium
ACTCTCTATGCATCGTACAATCTGGGTTTTGCCATGGCTCTCTTGGCTAGTGTAAGCACCTATCTGACGAACCAAAAACAGCGGTGGGCGGTGGCTCTGGGGGCAAATCTCATCATCGGGATCTGCCTGGTCCTCCTCCTTTTAGCCCTTTCAACCCTACCTAAGGCACTGCTACTTTCGGACCTTCCCCTGCAAAACCTGGTGAAACTAAGGGGAAGTCCCTTGGCATTCGCCCTCTATCAATTTATGCTCTGGGGCGCTATGGTATCGACCACTTTAGCAAATCTCTTGGCCTTGGTGAGCCGCATGACTGGTTTGACCAAGATAAGCTGGCAAAAGGCCAGCTTGATAGCGACAAGTTGCGCCTTCGTTCTTTCTTACGTGGGCTTCGGCACTCTGGTGAGAGTAGCTTATCCGATCTTGGGGCTGGCCGGGCTTTGGCTCCTAGCAGGATTGGTACGAACTCTATTTCGCAAATAACTGGCTAAGGTTGGCGTTTTTCGCCATTTATAGGTATAATAGAAGCACTTCTAAGCAAAGGTGGTGGCCCTATGACACCGGAAGTTGAAGAACTATACCAAGCAGCATTGGCACAATTAGACGCCTGGGAGATGGAAAACGCAGAAGAAAGTCTCCGCAAGGTAATTGAACTGGATCCTGAGCACGCCCGTGCCTTCAATAAACTCGGCGTAATCTTTGCCCGGCGCGGTGATTTGCGGCAGGCAGAAGACTGTTTTACCAAAGCCATAACCCTTGATGATCAGCTTGCATCGGCCCATTCCAACCTAGGAAACATCTATGCTGAACACGGTTGGAGTGATCGGGCCCAGACGGCCTATGAACGTGCCTTAGCCCTTGATCCGCAAAATCCAACAGCCCTGCACAACCTGGGGGTCTTGTACAGAAAAGGTGGGGATATAGGTCGCGGCATTGATTTGATGAAGCAAGCCACGCGATCAGAGCGAACAAGGTTTCGGGATGAGGCACGAAGGGATCCCAAGAGTAGACGAACGATCCGCACAGGCTTAGCAATCCTGATCGTCATCATAGTTGTCCTTTATTTCCTGTTTAACCGGTAGGTATCCACAAAGTTATCCACAGAGGCTGTGGATACTGTGTATAAATCCTGGGGAAAACTCAATTCAGCGTCCTTTTCGGCGCCAAATGATAATCATTGTCTTTTGGCGAGCTTTGAGAATGGGATCCATAATCCTTTTCACTAAGAACATAACGGTTTTCCCCCTTAGAAACTGAAATCATTGTTCAATATTATATCCAAATAAGAAGAATCTGTGACAGAAGGAAACTGGTTTCCAGTGGAGAAAGAGGTAATGTTAAAGGGGTAGAAATGCAAAGAAAGGAAAGGAGATGGACAATTGAAACAAACTCCATTAACGGCAAAACATCGCGCCCTAGGGGCTAAGATGGTGGACTACGCGGGTTTTGAGATGCCTGTACAGTATGCTGGGGTTTTAGAGGAACACCACACTGTTCGAAACAAGGTGGGTATTTTCGATTTAACCCATATGGGAGAGTTTGAACTGACCGGTCCCGGAGCCCTGGATACGGTGAACTATGTCACAACGAATGATGCCAGTGTTCTGAAGGAGGGCGAGATTCAATACAGCCCCATCACCAACGAACAAGGCGGATTTATCGACGACATTTTGGTGTATCGTACTGCTGAGGGATTTTTGCTGGTTGTCAATGCAGCCAACGCCGCTAAGGACTATGCTTGGATCGAAAAGAATCTCAAGCCAGGTACGGAATTGCGGGATCTCAGTGATGAGTTGACCCTAATCGCTGTGCAAGGACCCCAATCTGCTCCCCTGGTGGAAGAAATCCTCGAGATGTCCGTGGCCGAACTCAAGAATTATACCTTCACCGAGGTCACCTATGAAGGCGAGAAGGTACTCCTTTCCCGCACAGGTTACACAGGCGAAGACGGCTTTGAACTCTATTTCCCCAATGCTTTGGCGGAAAAACTGTGGGATGAATGCCTACAGAAGGGTGAAAAATACGGTGTAGAACCCATTGGTCTAGGTGCCCGTGATAGTTTGCGCCTCGAGGCCAGAATGCCCCTTTATGGAAATGATATTGACGAAGATGTCAGCCCCCTTGAAGCAGGATTGACCCGTTTTGTCAAACTCGACAAAGCTGATTTTGTGGGCAAAGATGTTTTGCAAAAGCAAAAAGATGAGGGTGTCAAGCGGCGCCTCGTTGCTTTTGTTGTCTTGGAAAAAGGAATCCCCCGTCAAGGGTATCCCATCCTTAATCTAGAAGGAGAGGAAATCGGTGCGGTCACCAGCGGCACCCATTCACCAACCCTTGATTATCCAATTGGTATGGGCCTTGTAGATGTCGCCTACGCCAAACCAGAGACCGAGATTCAAATTCAAGTAAGGAAAAAGCTCGTCCGGGCCAAGATCATTAAGGGTCGTTTTTTGGACTAGATTGACTTTGACCGGTAGCTTTTTGCCCTAGACAAAACTATTTAGGAGGTTTCATCATGAGTGAACAATTACGGTTTACCAAAGAACATGAGTGGCTATTAGTGAAAGGTGATGTCATCCGCGTTGGTATTAGTGATTATGCTCAAAATGAGCTAGGCGATATCGTCTTTGTGGATCTTCCCTCCGTTGGTGATACAGTGGAAGAGGGCGAAGGCATTGCGGCCCTTGAGTCCGTTAAGGCTGTTAGTGATGTCTACTCGCCCGTAAGCGGAGAAATCGTGGCCGTGAATGACGAACTCGAAGACAGCCCTGAGCTTGTAAACGAATCTCCTTTAGATCAAGGTTGGATTGTGGAAATTAAAGTAGACGGTGTTGCCCAAACTGGCGACCTAATGACTCAACAGGAGTATGAAGCATTTCTGAAGGAGGTATAAGCATGCGCTATCTTCCGTTAACGCCCGGGGAAAGGCAAGAGATGCTGCAGAGCGTCGGGATCGAAAAAATCGACGATCTGTTTACGTCCATTCCGGAGCAAATGCGTCTTAGAACCGACCTCAATCTCCCAGAACCTCTAGCTGAAGCCGAGTTATTGCGGTATTTTTCGGATCTGGCTAGCAAGAACAATGATCTCAAATCCTCTGTCTCGTTTTTGGGTGCAGGTTCCTACGACCATCTAATCCCTAGTGCCATTAAGCATCTGGTAGGTCGTGGCGAGTTTCTCACCGCCTACACACCCTATCAGCCCGAGATTACACAGGGCGTGTTACAGAGCATTTTTGAGTTCCAAACATTGATTTGTGAACTTACAGGTATGGAAGCATCCAATGCCTCCATGTATGACGGGGCCAGCGCTTTAGCTGAGGCAGCCTTAATGGCCTGTGCTGCAACCCGCCGGGAGCTCGTGGTCTTACCTGAATCCTTGCATCCCGAGTGGAAAGATGTGGTACGTCTGTATCTAGAAAGCCAGGACGTTTCCATTACCTATCTAGCCATGGATGAAGCAACTGGAACCGTAGATCCCAAGGCTTTCGAAGGTATCTCCTGGTCGGAGGCGGCTTGTGTTGTTGTGCAGCAGCCAAACTTCTTTGGTCTGCTCGAAAATGTTGCCCAATTTAAACAGGTTGCTGAGGACAGTGGTGCCCTCTTGGTGATGGCGGTAGATCCCATTTCCTTAAGCCTCCTAAAGTCCCCAGGCGAACTCGGAGCTGACATTGTGGTTGGTGACGGGCAAAGTCTCGGTAGCTCCATGGGCTTTGGTGGACCTTCTCTAGGCTTTTTTGCGACCCATAGTACCAAGTTGATCCGGAGAATGCCAGGTCGCGTTGTAGGTGAAACAGTTGACGAAGATGGAACTCCTGGTTTTGTTCTCACACTGCAAACTCGGGAGCAACATATTCGCCGGGAAAAGGCTACCTCGAACATTTGTTCCAACCAAGCCTTAAACGCTCTTATGGCCGCGATTTACCTCAGCATTATGGGTAAGGAAGGCTTCAAGGATGTGGGCTACCAGTCCTTGCAAAAAGCTAACTACCTGAAGCAACGCTTGCTGGAAATTGACGGTCTTTCAGCTCCGTTCAGTGCCCCTTCCTTTAGGGAATTTGTCATCGAGGCTGAAGTAGACTGGGAAGAAGTCAACATGCGCCTAGCTGAACACGGCTTTGTTGGTGGTCTGCCCCTCGAACGCTTTGGCCATCCGGGTAAGGTGTTATTCTCTGTAACGGAGGCCCGGACCAAAGATGAAATTGACAGCTTTGTAAATCTGCTAAGGGGGTTGATTTCATGACCAAACGTAGACTTGTCCCCTTAATTTTTGAACGTTCCACACCTGGTCGCCGTGGTTACCGCTTGCCTGATCTGGATGTACCTGAGGTTCCAGTGACAGAGCTGATTCCCAGTGATATGCTCCGGGAAGAGCCTCCGGCCTTACCAGAAGTAAGTGAGCTCGAAGTCATGCGCCATTACACGCAGCTTTCCAGACTCAACCACGGTATCGATGTGGGCTTTTATCCCCTCGGTTCTTGTACAATGAAGTACAACCCCAGGGTCCACGAAGATATCGCGAGCATGCCTGGCTTCGCCGCGATCCATCCCTATCAGCCAGAAGAGACGGTTCAGGGTGCTTTGGAGTTAATGTACAATCTCAGCGAACACTTAGCCGTGATTGCTGGGCTGGATGCAACCACCCTGCAGCCTGCTGCTGGAGCCCATGGTGAGTTAACTGGCCTGATGGTCATGAAAGCTTATCATGAACAGCGGGGAGAGGGCCATCGTAATGAGATGATCATCCCTGATTCCGCGCATGGCACCAACCCTGCCAGCTGTGCTATGGTTGGCTACAAAGTAGTGGAAGTTCCTTCGAACGAGCGGGGCGGTGTAGACGTAGAAGCCCTCAAGGGTCTTGTGGGGCCCAATACGGCTGGTCTCATGTTGACCAACCCGAATACCCTCGGTCTTTTTGACGAGAACATTTGCGAAATTGCAGAACTGATCCATGATGCTGGCGGACTGCTCTACTATGATGGTGCTAACGCCAATGCCATTATGGGTATTGCCCGTCCTGGTGACATGGGCTTTGATATCGTACACTTTAATCTGCACAAAACCTTCTCCACGCCCCATGGTGGCGGTGGACCGGGTGCAGGTCCCATTGTTGTCTGTAAGGAATTAGCACAATTCCTGCCTGGTCCTGTTGTGGCGAAAGAAGGCGATCGTTACACCTTCGTCACACCAGAGAACTCCATTGGTAGAGTGCGTTCCTTCTACGGCAACTTCCTGGTCTATGCCAGGGCATATGCCTACATCCTCTCCCATGGACCGAAAGGTTTGAGAGAAGTGAGCGAAACGGCCGTCCTCCACGCCAACTATATGGCAAGTAAATTGAAGGACGTCTACCAGCTGCCCTATGATCGTACCTGTATGCATGAGTTTGTCCTCTCAGGTAAATGGCAGAAAGACAAACATGGCGTTCGCACACTGGATATCGCCAAGCGTCTCTTAGACTATGGGTATCATGCACCAACGGTGTATTTCCCCATGGTTGTGGATGAGGCTATTATGATTGAGCCTACGGAAACCGAACCCAAATCTACCCTGGATGAATTTATCGAGATCATGCGGCAGATTGCTGAAGAGGCTGAGACCAATCCTGAGATCGTCAAATCGGCGCCCCATACGACGCCCCTACGGCGACTGGACGAATCTAGGGCCGCAAGACAACCGATCTTACGCTGGCAAAAAGACTAAAGAAAGCATAGAAAAACGCCCTCTTCCCAAAGGAAGGGGGCGTTTGACGATTTACTATTGCTGTGGTGCCCACTGGATCTGGATATCCGACTCTTGTTCGAGTTTGTATAAATAGCTCTGCAAATCGAGGGCTTTCGATCCGCGGTAGTCTCTTTCCACATCTGCGGCGATATCTGCAAAGACGGCTGCCTTCGCTTCGTTTCTAGCATGGACTGTGATCACATGCCACCCGTAATTACTCTCTGCAAGTCCGTATTCGCCAGCAGCGAGACTAAAGGCCATCTCTTCAAACTCGGGTACGGTGTATCCTTTGGGAATAACACCAAGATAGCCACCTTGAGAGGCTGTACCAGGATCTAAGGAACGTTCACTGGCCAGTGCCAAAAGATCACCGCCATTTGTGAGCAGACCCAAGATTTCCTTCGCCTCATCTTCTGTCTCGACCAAAATGTGACTTACTTCCACTGTTTCTGGCTCATCATAGCGGGAGCGGTTTTCTTCGAAAAAGGCCTCAACAGCACCTTCTGGAACCTCAACCTCAGCTCGAGCTAAGTCACCAAGGAGCATATTCCACTGCAATTGGCCAATAAAGACTTCTTCTGTCACATTGTTTTGCATCAAGAACATTTGTAAACCTTGCACGCCACCGAGTTGAGCAATGACGAGCTCATACATCTCAGCAAATGCATCTCCATCGAATGTCACGCCAAGGGCGTCTGCTCTTTGACGAATCATCTCGTTTTGCACCAGCTCTTGCAGGGCATACGATCCATACTGTGCTTCTAGGGTAGCATGGAACTCTTCTTTGCTAATAGCTACACCATTGACGGTAGCAACGACTTGGTCCCCCTCATCGGCCAACAGCGTCATAGGAGAGGCGATTAGGGAAAGGGCTAGAATGAAAAGCAAGAGTACAACATTAAACTTTTTCAAGAACGTCATCCTTTCTGTATCTTCATCTATTCATTATTCTCGGTCCCTTGCCAGATACCTTTTAAATATTGGAGACAAAGCTATGCTATAATACTTGTAATAGAGGGAAAAGGTGGAGAGGATATGCACGAAGTTGGACAGATTTTGCGCCTGAAAAAGAAACACGCCTGTGGCGGCCAGCTTTGGGAAGTTCTGCGACCTGGCGTCGACACTCGTCTCAAGTGCACCACCTGTGGACGGGTGATTTTGGTGGCCAGGGATAAATTAGTGCGTCAGATCGTGAAGTAGTAGGCAAATTATCCTGGGGCAACATATAGTGAAGAAATTGATTCAAGTCTAGGAGGTTTGCGGAATGGCCAAAACGCGTCACTTTTTTGCTGGAAGTAACTCAGGTAAGGGGTTCTACTCTCTTTTTGACAACATCATGGGTCCTGAGGCAAAACGGATCTATCTCTTAAAGGGAGGTCCCGGCACTGGGAAGTCAAGCTTTATGCGCTTTATTGCTGATGCAGTAGGCGAACTCGGCCATGAGCAAGAACGGTTCTTTTGTAGTTCTGATCCACAGGCTTTAGATGCGGTAGCCTTTCCAGCTCTAGGTATTGCCTTGGTGGATGCTACGGCACCCCATCAGATTGAGCCAACCCTGCCTGGCTGTAGGGATCATATAATTTCTCTGGGTACTTTTTGGGATAAGGAACAACTGGAGCAAAAAAGGGAAGAAATCCTTGCAGCAGGACGTGTCAAACAACACCACTTCTCCACAGCGTTTCGCTATTTCACCGCTGCCCTCTGTGTGGAACAAAATCGAGCTCTGGCAAAGGACGTTGAAGTAGACTACCATAAGCTCGAGCCCATCATGGCTTTGTTCCCCCAAGAAAAAACGGACGCCCCTGGTTCGATTCGTCATCTCTTTGCTTCGGCACTTACACCGGATGGTTACGTCAGCCACATTCAGGGTCTCGTTGAAGATTTACCCCAGTGCTTTATTCTGCAGGGAGGCTTTGGTCTCGGCCAGGGAGAAATGCTCGCCATGGTGGCGGATGCAGGTCAAAGGGCAGGTCTTGCTGTGGAAGCCTTTCATTATCCACTCAATCCGGAGCAAATTCTTCATATTGTAGTTCCTGAATTAGGCCTAGCTGTCTTAACGGAGCTTCCCTTAGAGCCCTTAGATAGCGTAAAAGGCCCGCGCCTTGTCTGCGGACCTTTAGAAACAAGCTCTGATTTGGATTATCAGCTCTGGGAAAAACTCCTGCAACAGGGTTTTAGCTCCCTCTTAGCCGCCAAAACAAGCCATATCGCTGTGGAACAGTACTATACTAATTCTATGGATTTTGTGGCTCTCAATGAATATCGAGATGAAATCTTGGCGGAACTCCTCTTATAGGAATTTTTCCTGGTTTTTCTGAACAAAGCGTAGCAGGGGAATGCCAAGGAGTAGGATGACTACAGCTTGGCCAAAGCCAATGCTGAGAACAAGGGGCCAGTAGGCGGGAAGATCAAAGATGTACCAGAGATAGAGACCTACCAAGAAGGCGTTAAGTACGATGGGAGAGGCATAGCCTATGATCCGACCCCGATAGCGGTAGGTTAAATAGGCGGCTAGGAGACTGATCAGACTTCCACCAAAAATATCCCACGGGCCCTGTCCTCCCAAGATGTTGGATAAGAGCACGCCCACATAGATCCCGCCAATGGCCTCCGGATAGACCATGGGCAGCAGAGTTAAGGCCTCGGCAATACGAAATTGGACAGGACCGAAACTAATGGCCTGGAAAACAAAGACTAAGATGATATAGAGTGCGGCTATGAGTCCCGCTCTTGCTACTCGATTCATGTTGTATCCTCCTTGTACTTAAGTTTACATCTTTGGGGGTGTGAAAGCAATGGCATTGCAAATTGGAATTATCGGTCTGCCCAATGTGGGAAAGTCTACGATCTTTAATGCCCTGACCAAACTGGATGTACCGGCCCTAAATTATCCCTTTTGTACCATTGAGCCTAACCACGGTAGCGTCTTGATTCCAGATGATCGCTTGGCTCAGATTGCTCAGGTGAGCAAACCCAAGATCTTGACCGGTGCTACCATCGAATTTGTGGATATTGCAGGCTTGGTTAAGGGGGCAAGTAAGGGCGAAGGTTTAGGCAACCAGTTCCTAGCCCATATACGGGAGATGGACGCCCTGGTTCACGTCATCCGCTGCTTTGAAGCAGATGATGTGGCCAGTCAAGAAGCTGGCATCAACCCCTTGCGCGATATGGAGATTATCGATTTAGAACTCATCCTAGCTGATCTGCAAACCATCGCAGGTCGCATGGAACGTACCACCCGGATGCTCAAAACCGGGGAGGCAAGATATAAGGAAGAGCTAGAACTCCTTGCCCAGTACCAGACCACCTTAGAGCAGGGTACGCCCCTTAGGAGAACAGACCTTCCAAAAATTTTGGATTTGCCACTCCTTTCAGCCAAACCAGTTCTCTACTTGGCCAATGTAAATGAAGGTCACATGGATCTCTATCAAGGCTTTCTAGAGGCAGCCCAAGCAGAGGGTTCTGAGGTGGTGGCAGTAGCCGCTGACTTTGAAATGGAACTCAGCCGTCTCGATCCAGAGGATCAGCAACTATTCTTGGCTGAAGCGGAGATGGACAAGCCTGCCTTGCATCGCCTGGTGGAAGCCAGTGTACGTCTGCTGGACCTCATTACCTTTTTCACCATTAAGGGCGATGAAACCAGATCGTGGATTATTTCCCGGGGAATGTTAGCACCCCAAGCCGCCGGTAAGATCCATTCCGATATGGAACGGGGTTTTATCCGGGCGGAAGCAATCAACTGGGAAATGTTGGTATCCGAAGGATCCACCAGCGCCTGCCGCGATAAAGGCTTGGTTCGAGTGGAGGGAAAGGATTACCAAATTCAGGAAGGGGATGTCATTTTCTTCCGCTTCAATGTTTGACTTCCGGATCTGACGGTGGTATAATGATGGGTGCCCTGCCCTAAGTATCGCTTGGGGCCATATGTCCAGAGGGGAGGTGAAGCTACGGTGCGTGATTATGAGCTAATGGTACTTTTTGTCCCAAACCTTGATGAAGAAGGATTGGAAGCCCAGATCGAGCGGACCAAAGGCCTAATTGAAGGCATTGGTGGTCAAATCGAGAAGGTTGATAAATGGGGTAAACGTCGGTTTGCTTATGAGATCAACGATATTACCGAAGGCTTCTATGTGGTGATCGATTTTAAAGCAGAAAGCGGAACGACTTCAGAGGTCGAACGAATTCTAAAGATCACTGAGGAAGTCATTCGTTATCTGCTCCTTCGCAAAGATCAAGATTGATCAAAGGAGTGACGAAAGGTGTTAAACAAGGTAATTCTTATTGGGCGACTCGTAGCTGATCCACAACTTCGTTATACCCAGTCAGGTATAGCGGTGACCAATTTTACCCTTGCAGTGGATCGACCCTTTACGTCTCAAGGAGGCGACAGGGAAGCAGATTTCATTGATATCGTGACCTGGCGTAAGCTGGCTGAAGTTTGTGCTAACCACCTTAGTAAGGGCCGCCTCGTTGCAGTAGAAGGACGTTTGCAGATCCGATCTTATGACGACCAAAATGGCATTCGTAGAAAGGCTGCTGAAATCGTAGCCGATAATGTGCGCTTTTTGGACCGTGCGCAGGATGGAGGATCCGTTGAATCAGCTGATGGACCGCCCGAACCGGAGTTTGACGATATACCGTTCTAATCAGATTGGTTTGGAGGCGAAATAATGGCTAGAGAAAGAGGTCGTAGAGGCAGAAGAAAAGTATGCTCTTTCTGTGTCGATAAAATCGAACAGATCGACTACAAAGAAGTTGGCCGTCTACGTCGTTATGTAACGGAAAGAGGCAAGATATTGCCACGCCGCATTTCTGGCAACTGTGCCAAGCACCAACGGCAAGTTACCAATGCAATCAAACGGGCCCGTTATGTGGCATTGATGCCGTACACCATTGACTAAGATCTTAGGGAGCAGCTTTGCTGCTCCTTTTTCAACTGAAAGCTAGGTGAATGTATGAAAACTCGTTCCTTAACCGAAGGAGCCATGCTGGGGGCCATCACCGTCCTCGTAGCTATACTTGGCGAATACATAGGAATGCCATCCATCATTATCCCAATTCCCCTGCTGCTTTTAGTCTACCGTCAGGGCTTTCAATACGGCATTCTAGCTGCCATTGCTGCAGCGTTGATCTCCAGCCTTGTTGCGGGACATGTCTTTTCTGGTCTCTCTATTATAATTTGGGGTTTTGTGGGCGTAGCCCTTGGGATGGCGTTGCGGGAGAAGTTCTCCTTTCCCCGGCTGATGCTCGTTGGGATAATTTCCAACCTTGTAGTCATAGGTCTCAACTTCCTTCTCTACTCCCTGATTATTGGGGGTAGTGTATTGACGGATCTTTTGACCATGTTTATGCAGAGTATTGATCAGGCGATTCAGATGTCAGAAAGCCTAGGGGTACAAGGGGAGGCACTCCGGCAGTACGAGGCCATGAAGACCTTTCTCCCCATTTTGCTCAGGGTTGGTCTACCCTCCATGCTCTTGGTATATGCCGTCAGTATGAGCTATCTTAACTTGGCCATTGGCCGGGCGGTGCTGAGGCGCTTAGGTGATCACAATATGCCCTGGATGTTACCCTTTTCCCAGTGGAGACTACCGGGTTACTTTGGCCTGATCTTTGGTTTTGGACTGATCACAACAAGTATAAGTTTGGGTACAGACTTACCGGAGTGGCTTCAGTTTCTGGGCCTAAACTCCTTTCTCCTTTCCTTTTATGCCTATGCAGTTGCCGCCATCAGCTTGGCATGGTATTATTTCCAAAAGAAGAATGTACCCACGTTTTTACGTGTTGTGTTGATTTTTATACTGTTCACGATGCAGTTTTTACTCATGGCCCTGGTCTTTTTGGCCGTGATCGATGGATTCTTTGATTTCCGCAGACTCATGTCGGGAGAGGAAGAAAAATAGAAGGGTGGGTTTCCCATGAAAGTGATTCTTCAGGCAAATGTGAAGAAGATTGGTAGTAAAGGTGATGTGGTGGAAGTTGCTGAGGGTTATGCACGCAATTACCTTCTACCACGGGGCCTGGCTGTGGAAGCCAATGCAGGCAACTTACGCCAGGTGGCACAGGTAAAGCAGGCCGAATCGAGCAGAATGGATCGGGAACTGAAGGAAGCAGAGCGTGTGGGAGCCATATTGCAGAAGAAAAAAGTAAACGTCGCTGCTAAGGTTGGCGAAGGGGGCCGCCTCTTTGGTTCCATTACGACGCAGGAAATCGGAGAACAGCTCCGGAGCCAGTTCTCGGTAGAAATTGACAAGAGGAAAATCGAAGTCAAGGAGCCAATAAAGACCCTGGGATCGCATCCTATCACTGTGAAAGTACATCCCAAGGTCCATGTGTCCATGACTGTGGAGGTTACTCCAGAGTAAGCAGGCCACCTGGAAATACTAGCTTGGAGGGTTAAATCCCCATTGGAAACAAATGAATTGATACCTAACAAAAACTCATCACAGGATCTCAAGCCATCCTTAGAAAAACATGTCTCCGCACTCCTGACTATTTTAGCAGAAGTTCACGGACATGATCAGCTGGTTTTAAAGGCCGGCAAGCTTGATTCCTTAGAACTGATGCAATCGGATAAGATCGAAGATCGGATCTTGGCTCTAGAACGCTTAGTGCATGAAGATCCAACCATTGTCGATCCCCGTTCGCCAGAAGAAGTAGATGAAGTCCTCTACGAACTAGAGGACTATTTAGCTGAGCTCTTGGCCCGGCGTACCGTGGAAGACCAGATCGAAGCCAAGGTTGGAGCAAAGATGCAAGAACGCCATCTGGAATACATCAGGGAGATTCGCACGCAGGTTTTAAAGGAAGAAGCAGGACCTGACAACGCCCAAACCCTGAAAAAGTTTGCCGAACTGGAGATCCTCGAGCAGCGTAGCCTATCTGGTTCCACTGTGGATCTAATGCGGCCCCAGAGTCTAGACGAGGTGGTAGGGCAGAGGGACGCAATCCAATCGCTCTTAACCAAGTTGAGCTCGCCCTATCCGCAGCATATTCTACTTTATGGACCTCCCGGTGTGGGCAAGACAACGGTAGCACGCCTAGCTCTCCAAGTGGCCAAATCGAAGGCCTATACTCCCTTTACAGAAGACTCCCCTTTTATCGAGGTGGATGGGACAACCCTCCGCTGGGATCCCCGGGAAGTAACGAATCCTTTGATTGGTTCTGTTCACGATCCTATTTACCAGGGGGCCAAGCGGGATTTGGCCGATGGTTCGGTACCAGAGCCTAAACTCGGTTTAGTAACTGAGGCCCATGGTGGAGTTCTCTTTATCGATGAAATAGGCGAATTGGACCTGGTTCTGCAAAACAAGCTCCTGAAGGTCCTAGAAGATAAGCGCGTCCTTTTTGAATCATCGTATTATGATCCCCATGATCCTCAGATTCCAAAATACATTCATCAACTCTTTACCAAGGGTGCTCCCGCGGACTTTGTCCTGATCGGTGCCACAACCAGGGACCCTTCAGAGATCAGTCCCGCCTTTCGTTCGCGCTGTGCCGAGGTGTTCTTTGATCCCCTGACGCCAGCAGACATTGTCCAGATTGTCCAAGCGGCGAGCGAGCGCCTAGAGACCACCTTAGAGGCGGGGGTAGCAGAACTTGTGGCCGAATACACCATTGAAGGTAGAAAAGCCACTCGTCTCTTAGCTGATGCCTATAGTGCTGCCCTGTATCGGGATGGTGGGGAACCTGGAGATGTGGTGGTAACCAAGGCTGATATGGCCGGTGTGATCCAATCGGCCCGCTTAAGTTCTTACTTTGGCACCAAAGCCTCCGAGGGCAAAGAAGTGGGGCGGATTTTGGGTCTCGGCGTAAGTGGATATCTAGGTTCCATTTTAGAAATTGAGGCTGTGGCCTTTAAGAGTAAAGAGGCGGGGAAAGGCCGCGTCCGCTTCAACGATACCGCTGGTAGCATGGCTAAAGATAGCGTGTTTAACGCGGCTTCGGTCTTTCGAGCCTTAACCGGGGAAGAGCTGGATGATTATGATGTGCATGTGAACGTGGTGGGTGGAGGAAATATTGATGGTCCCTCCGCGGGTGTTGCCATTTTAGCTTCCATCATCAGTGCTGTGAAGGGCTGGCCCATTCCCCAAGACATTGCTGTGACGGGTGAGATCTCCCTTAGGGGCAAAGTGAAAGCGGTGGGTGGCTTGCACGCTAAGATCTATGGGGCCAAACAAGGGGGAGTCAAGACAGTCTATATCCCTAAAGACAATGAGGACAACCTCCCCCAGGTCACCGATGATGTCAAGATTATTGCCATTGACCATGTTCAGGAATTCTTGCAGCAGATTTTTCCGCAGGAATTTGGAGAAAATCATTGGCCACGAGCTAACTAAGTTTGCTTTGGAGCTGCCAGCCTTGCTGGCAGTTTTTTCTTGACCAGAATTGCAGATCCCGAAACATAGTGCTAAACTAGGGATAGACTACCTTTAGAGGAGGGAGAACTGAGTGGATAGCGATTGGCCTAGTAGTATGAAAACGAACAAGGGCAAAGTAGAGTGGCCATTTCGAATGGAATATCCCCTCGTCTCTTGTGCCCTCTATTTCTGACCCGCGCTGTTCGTTTTTATACTCCAACTACAAGTGAGGAGGATAAAAACATGCAGATTCAAGATTGGCGCGATCTAGAGCGCCTTGTTCTGGCAAAAGACTTCAAGTCAGTCAAAGCTGAATTGCCAGCTTTTCAAGATGCAGATATTGCTGCTTTCATGGACGAGCTCAGTGGGGAGCATGTGGTCATCGTTTTTCGTTTATTACCCAAAGACCGGGCAGCAGAGGTCTTCTCCTATCTTTCCATCGAGATGCAAGAGCATATTGTCCGGGCCATCACAGATCAAGAGGTAGCCTCCATTATTGAACAGCTTTTTGTGGACGACGCTGCGGACTTTTTGGAGGAATTACCTGCTAGTGTAGTAAAACGAGTGCTACGGAACGCCTCGCCAGCTACGAGAGACTTAATCAACCAATTTCTGCAGTATCCGCCGTACTCTGCCGGGAGCATCATGACGGCAGAATTTGCGGATCTAAAGAAAACGATGACAGTGGCCGATGCCTTCAAGCGCATTCGCCGCACTGCACTGGACAAAGAGACAGTATACACCTGTTATGTGATTGATGCCAACCGCCGTCTAGAAGGGGTTGTCACCGTTAAAGAACTTTTCCTAGCTGATGAAGATGCAATCATAAGAGATATTATGGAAACCAATGTGATTGCAGCCCGCACCAGTGACGATCAAGAAGATGTGGCCGCGCTCTTTTCCCGCTATGATTTCCTCTCATTACCTGTTGTGGATGAGGAAAACCGCTTAGTTGGGATTATCACCTTTGACGACATCATGCAAGTTATCCATCAAGAGGCCACAGAAGACTTTCAGAAGATGGCGGCCATGGCCCCATCAGAAAAGCCTTACTTGAAAACCAGTGTCTTGGCACTGGCCAAAAACAGGATTCTCTGGCTTTTATTTTTAATGATTACCGGCATGATCGTAGGCGCTATTCTCGGGCGCTATGAAGAAGCCTTTGTCGCCTTGCCGATCTTGGTGACCTTTGTACCCATGCTCACCGATACTGGTGGTAATGCTGGCTCCCAAAGCTCTACCTTGGTGATTCGCGGCATGGCACTGAAAGAAATCACCACGAAAGACTTTGGGCGTGTCTTCCTCAAAGAACTCGGCGTAAGTGTTCTAGTGGGTCTGGCTTTAGGCGCAGCAAATTTCGTCCGGCTGATTATCACCTATCCCGGGGACTACATGATGGCTGTCGTTGTCTCCTTAGCCCTCTTCGTTACGGTATTGATTGGCAAGACCGCAGGGGGCACGCTTCCCATGCTGGCGAAAATAGTAAAAGCGGATCCAGCCATTATGGCCGCTCCGCTCATTACCACTATTGTGGATGCTGGTGCTTTGATCATTTACTTCAAGTTCGTTGAAGCTCTGCTTCTCAAATAAGAACCTGGGCACCGGGGGAAGCGCTGAAGACGTAGACTTCCGCTTGGAGCTTGGTCTGGGCTTCGTAGTTTTTGGTCACCCTTTCCTCAAACAACGCTAACTGGGGACGGGGCACCAGAGAGACGGTACAGCCGCCAAAACCGGCCCCTGTCATGCGGGAACCGAGTACTCCAGGCACCTCTAGGGCTAACTCCACTAAGAGATCGAGTTCGGGACAACTTACTTCAAAATCGTACTGGAGGCTCTGGTGTGAAGCAGTTAAGGCTTGACCGAAACTGACTAGATCACCGGCCTTCAGTGCTTTAATAGCCTTAAGCACACGATCGTTCTCGCTAACAACATGTCTGGCCCTGGAGGCTAAGGTTCCCGGTAGTTGTTCAATCAAAGGGAGATGTTCCATACCCACATCCCGTAGAGAAGCGATCTCTCCGAGCTGGGGCTTAAGCAGCTGAACTGCATCGCTACACTCCTGGCGGCGGGTATTATAAGCGGAATCTACAAGACCCCGACGGACCCGACTGTTCAGTACTACCACCACATAATCCTGCTCTTCAAAGGGGGTGGGAATCAGTTCATACTCAAGACTGCGGCAGTCTAAAAAGAGGGCGTGATCCTTCCGTCCCATCATGGAGGCAAACTGGTCCATGATACCAGAGGCCACACCAACAAAATCGTTTTCGGCCCTTTGGGTCAGCTTAACGAGCTCCACATCGTCATAGTCCCAACCGTGGAGGGAGCGTAATAAGACTGCTGCTGCCACTTCTAAGGCTGCAGAGGAAGAAAGGCCCGCTCCCTGCGGAACATTACCTTGGATCACAACATCTAAGCCTTGGAGCTCAAAGCCTAGGAGCTGAAATTCCTTGCAGACCCCCCGGAAGTAATTGGTCCATTGTTCTGTGGTAGAAGAAAGAATCTCCTGTGTAGGAAAACGGCTCTCGGCATCGTAATCAAGGGAATAGAGATTGATAACACCGCTTCTATTCAGGGCACCGGCCATGGTGATACCGGCATCGATGGCCATGGGAAAGACAAAACCCTCGTTGTAATCGGTGTGTTCACCTAGGAGGTTGACCCGGCCTGGTGCTTTGACCAAAGTGGGCTCTCCTGATGCTGGAAATCTTCGTTTAAACTCTGCTATTAGGTTAGTCATAGAAATCACCTCTCAGTTTTGCCGCCTGCTCTTCTGGACGTCTATCTGTGATACATGTGCCTGCTCCCAACTCCACTCCCACAAGATATTTCAACTTCTCCGCGGAATGGTTGAGAGGATAAAACTCAAGATGAAAATGATATGGCGATAGTCACCCTTAGGCGGCGCTTGATGGAGCACCATCATATAGGGAAGGGAGAAGTCAAGGAGTGAATCATAACGAAGGACGACTTCTTTGAGGATGTGGGCTAGACTCTCTTGCTCGGAAAAACTAAGCTCAGCTAGGTCTGTTACATGGCGCCTCGGGTAAATATGTACTTCAAAGCCTTTGCAACTGAGGCACGTCCGCCTCAACTCTATTCTAGAAAAAATTGTCGGATATTTCAAGGGAATTACCCGGTGAATCGGGAAACTACATAGGTAAACTCACAATAGACATGGAGGGAAACAAAAATGCGTAAGATAGTACACAGTGACAACGCTCCGGCCGCGGTAGGGCCCTATAGTCAAGGGATTCGAGCCGGGAATCTGCTCTTTATCTCTGGTCAACTCGGCCTAGATGTGGAAACGGGTCAAATTCCCTACGGCGACGTGGAAGCACAGGCCAGAAATGTCCTTAAAAACTTGGCTACCATTGCTGAGGCAGGTGGAACTAGCCTGGCCCAGGCCGTTAAGGTAACAGTCTACCTAACAGACATGGGGGATTTCGAGAAGATGAACCAGGTTTACGCCACCTTCTTCCCAGAAAACCCACCGGCCCGGGTCTGCGTTGCGGTCAGTGGCCTACCAAAGGGTGTAGAGGTAGAGATGGATGTAGTCTGTCTTTGCGAAGAGTAAGGAAGAGTGAGAACGAAAGGGAGGAAGAAGTATGCCCAAATTGCGGGTGGGTGTGATTTACGGCGGTCGATCAGGAGAGCATGAGGTTTCGCACCTGTCGGCCCAGTCGGTCATGGAGGCTTTGGATCAAAACAAATATACGATCATCCCCCTGGAGATCGACAAGGCAGGCAGTTGGCGGGGAAAACTCATCCAAGGTGACCCCAAGGGAAATCCTGACTTGGATGTCGTGTTTCCAGTTTTGCACGGGACCTACGGAGAAGATGGTACGATGCAAGGACTTTTAGAATTAGCCAACCTTCCCTATGTAGGTGCTGGTGTTGCGTCTTCTGCAGTGGCCATGGACAAAGCCTTTATGCGCACACTCTTCCAAAATGCTGGCCTGCCGCTTCTCCCTTGGGATTCCTTTTTGCACTATGAGTGGAAGAACGAGGGTTCAGAAATCAGGGCTCGTCTGGAGAAAAACCTCCGATACCCCCTATTTGTCAAACCGGCCAATTTAGGTTCTAGCGTGGGTATCTCTAAAGTGAAATCGCCTAGTGACTTGGAGCCCGCCTTGGATTTGGCCTTTTCCTATGACCGAAAGGCCGTTGTGGAACAGGGTCTAGTTGGTCCTAGGGAAATTGAATGCAGTGTCTTAGGGCATAACGATCCCCAGGCCTCGGTCTTAGGGGAGATCGTACCTGCCCATGAGTTCTACGATTATGAGGCGAAGTATCATAATGATCAGTCTCGCCTCTTAATTCCCGCGCCTTTGGACTCTGAGCAAACCCAGCGTATCCAGGCATACGCCATCCGGGCCTTTAGGGCTGTGGATTGCTCTGGGATGGGGCGGGTGGACTTTCTCCTCGACCAAAACGGCGAGATCTTCCTGAACGAGATTAATACCATTCCAGGCTTTACCCAGATCTCTATGTACCCGAAATTATGGGAACACTCTGGCCTGCCCTTTTCTGAGCTTTTGGATCGCTTAATTGCGATTGCCCTTGAGAAACACCAGGAACGGCAGGCGTTACGCACAAGTATCTCTTAAGGTAGGTGATGGGCTAGCGCGATGATCATCCAGGATTTATGGAAATTTTACGGAGATGAACTCATTTTTCAAGATGTGATAGCCACCATTGGCGCTACCGATCACATTGGACTTTGTGGTGCCAATGGTGCTGGCAAGACCACTCTCCTAAAAACGCTCGTAGGAGAACTGAGCCCCGATAGAGGAAGTGTCAGCTGCCCAGGTGGTTATACGATTGGTTCTTTATGGCAGACCCTGCCTAGTACTTCCCAAAGTCTCGCAGACTATCTCAGAGAACCCTTTGCCAGCCAGATCGAGCTTGAAGGGGAGATGCGCTCCCTGGCAGAGGAGATGGCCCACCTAGAGGGTGCAGAGCTAGAGCAGGCCATGAAGCGTTATGCAAGCTTGCAGGATCGCTTTGAGCACGGCGGTGGGTATGATTATCTCGTTCAAATCAATAGCGTCACAGTGGGCTTGGGTTTTTCCACCTCTGATCTAGAGCGGAGCCTCCACACCTTCAGTGGGGGAGAACAAATGCGGGTGAGCCTAGCTCGCCTCCTTCTAAGTCGTCCCTCTCTTTTGGTGTTGGACGAACCCACAAACCACCTCGATATTGAGGCCATTCGCTGGCTGGAAGATTTCTTAGCATCGTATCGGTCAGCCTTTATTGTGGTGTCTCATGATCGCTATTTCTTGGACAAGGTGGCAAATCAGATCTGGGAACTGCAGCAACATAGACTCTACCAATACAAGGGCAACTACTCAGCGTACTTGCCCCAGCGTGAGCTGAGGCAGAGTCAAATCGAAGAAAGTCTCCAGCGGCAACAGCAAGAAAGGGCGCGCATGGAAGCCTTTATCCAGAAATTCAAAGCCGGAACCCGTTCTAGGCAAGCGAAGAATATGGAAAAAAGGCTCGCTCGACTGCCTGACCTGGAGAGGGTTTTAGACGACCCGAACATGGTCTTTCGCTTCGAAGCGAAGCGCCAATCGGGCAATCAAATTGTGGCCTTAGAGAACATCCGTAAGGCCTACGGTAGTCATCAAGTCTTACGAGGTATTACAGGCGAGATTAAGAGGGGACAGCGGATTGCCCTTTTGGGTCCTAACGGAAGTGGTAAGAGTACCCTTCTGAAGATTTTAGCCGGCGAACTCGGGTTTACGGGTGAGCTGAAATGGGGGACAGGCGTCGATCTCGGGTATTTTTCGCAGCATATTTCCTTTGATCCGGAAAACACTGTCCTAGAAGAACTCTATGACGAACATCGTTTGGAGCTCGGTGTCTTGCGCTCTGTTTTAGCCCGCTTCTTATTCCAAGGGGAAGATGTTTTCAAGCAGACTTCGGTCTTAAGTGGTGGAGAGCGGAATCGTTTGGCCCTAGCCAGACTACTTTTGCATCGCCCGAACTTTTTGGTTCTCGATGAACCCACCAACCACTTGGATATCTACGCCAGAGAAGCGCTGGAAACCGCCCTTGGCGAGTTCGGCGGGACCATTATCTTTGTTTCCCATGATCGCTACTTCATCGATAAACTCGCCACCCACGTTTGGACCCTAGAAGAGGGCAGTTGTCGTTCTTTTGTGGGGGGCTATGCCGCCTACGAAGAGGCCCGTAAGCAAGTGGCCGCCCAAAAGGCAGACGTTCGAAATAGGGTCGAGCAAGAGAAGCGGTCCGAGAGCAAGCTTTCACCCAATGCCAGGCGGAAACGGCTTGAGGCTCGCCGCAAGTTAGAAGATGCCATCGTCTTACTGGAGGAGCGCCAGGAAGATTTGGAACGAACCTTAGCTTCGCCTGATCTCTATCAAGAAGATGAGAATCTGGCAGTGAACCTGATTAGAGAATACGAAGAGCTTAAAGCAGAACTAGAAGAAAAATATGTCCAGTGGGAACGCCTGGTGGACGAGGACGAAGAAGGGGGGATGTAACCATGTCTGGTGAGAGAGGCAGAGGAGTCTTGCTTAAGAACGTCGAGGGCTTACCGATCCAAGTCCCCCCTGCTATTTTAGAGCAACAGGCCCATTTAGGTCCTGTGACAACCTTGGTATGGATCAACATTGTAGCCTTGGCCCAGCAAGGACGTCCCCTGCAGATCCACTCCCTAGCAGAACAGATGGGACTTGAAGTCCGCAAGGTGAGCCAGGCCTTAGCAAGCCTCGCCGATGGGGGCTGGATTAATGACGAAGGGTTAGAGATTCAATTAACGGTTCCTGAAGTTCAGGTGCTGGCCCGAAAGGAAACTGCAGTCGCCACAGAGCCCGATTCCTTTACCTGGCTTGTGGAGTACATCTCGGCCCGGGTCACTGTCCCCACGCCTGAAGAGAAACGTAAGCTACTCCATTGGATGCAAAATAAACAGCTATCCCATGAAGTGATCGCGGTGGCAGTGGAAGAAATGTGTGCTTCAGCAGCCCATGAGAGTTTTGCCTACCTTGAAGGGATTTTACGCAACTGGCATGGACTTGGCATTCGGACCTATAATGATTTATTAGAACATCCCTATCTAGCCAAGGTTCTTGCCCCGATCGCCAGTGGTAAAGAGGAAAATCCAGCAGAGAAGCGCTGGAGGGAGGTTTTCCCCGATGTATTCGATTGAATCAGAAGTACAAAACTATGAATTACCCATGGATTTAAGTGCCGAACGGCAAGTTCTTGGGATCCTAATTAAGCATCCTGCCCAGGTAGACAGGGTAGTCACTCGCTTGCGTCCCAGTCATTTTCTTGATCCCGCCCATCGACGGATTTATGAAATCATTCTAGATATTTATAACAAGCAGGGTCGAATTTCCTATACGCAAGTCTATAATCGTCTCCGGACAGATTCCATCACCGATGCCCCAGCTGAGCTCTTGATTCCCTTAACCGAATCCTTTGTGGCCATCAGCGAACTTGATCCCAGTGTGGAAATCCTACTCCATAAAGAGGGGATTCGCCGGATTGCCCAGGCCTGCGATGAGATTAAGGCTTTGGCCCTTGATCCTAAACAAGATGATATTGAAGAGGTGCAGGCTAAAGCCCAGGAACTCATGTTTGCGGCAAGTCAAAGTATTGATGCCGCGAGTGATGAGGCTAAAAACTTACTGGAAGTCCTCAATAAATGCTATATCAACCTGCTCAAGCGGCGGGAAGGATCGACGGATGCCTATGGCCTTTCGGTCCAATTTCCATCCATTGATGGTATGACTACTGGCTTTAAGAAAAAGGACTTAATCATCCTTGCGGCCAGGCCTTCTATGGGTAAGACGGCCCTTGTTCTAAATATGGCTGCCAATGTGGTCAAACGGGATATTCCTGTCCTAATTTTTAGTCTAGAAATGGACGATGAACAACTTGGCGACCGTATTGTCTTAAGTGAGCTTTTCACCCATAAGGAAGGGAACGAACACGCCGTTACCTCAGCGGAGTATCAAACGAAGCTCAGTGACGAGCAATTTGCCGTCACCCAAAAGGTGTTTAATGAACTCTATCATCTACCCCTATCTATTGTGGATAAACGGGGACTGACTGTGGCGGAAATCAAAGCCAGGGCTCGAAAATTCAAGACGGAAAATCCGAATCTGGGCCTGATCATCATTGACTATCTGCAACTGATCAAGCCACCGAACAATGCCAATCGAAGTTGGACCTTAGTTGTGGGCGAAATGGTCCGTGAGCTGAGGGACTTGGCTGGAGAACTGGATGTACCCATTATGCTTTTGTCCCAGCTTAATCGGGGTGTGGAAAGTCGCGAAAACAAAAGGCCCATGATGTCGGACCTGAGAGACTCTGGTAATATTGAGGAATTTGCCGACGTAATTATGTTCCTTTACCGCGACGACTATTACTATCCTGAGACCGCGAAGGAAAAGGGAACAGAGGGACTGGTGGAGATCATCTTTGCTAAGCAGCGGAAGGGAAGTACTGGCGCTGTGCAGCTACGCTTTATTCGGGAATACACTCGCTTTATTGAGGAATACACAAACTAGATGGAGGATACTATGGGTGAGATGGATCGAACCAAGGTGATCTTTATCGACACCTGTCGCAATCTCGTGGAACTAGGGCGTCTTTCGCAGGAAGAGTACGATGCCATCTGCGATCTTTTGGATCGCTTGGAGGACTACGATAACGAAGAATTTAAGGCAGAGTTGAGTAGAATTAGTAAGGGTCTTAGTGATCTGATAGGCTAGGGGGAAGTAAATGAGCCACACGACGAATCCGTCCTATGTTACCCGCTTAATGAAAGAACGGGGGTTTAGCACAAAAAAACGCTTTGGCCAAAACTTCCTCATCGATCAAAATATCGTGGAACGCATTATATCCTGCGCCAATCTCCAGGCCCATGAGTGGGCTTTAGAGATCGGGCCAGGCTTGGGAGCCCTCACGGTGCATTTAGCGCGCCAGGCCGCCCATGTGCTAGCCATGGAAATCGACACATCCTTGGTGGCCATTCTCAAAGACACTGTAGCCGGACCCAAGGCTACGATTTGGGAGGGGGATGCCCTAGGGGCCAACTGGGGCGAACTCCTTCAGGAGGCGGGCTGGCAAGGTCAACCCCTCAAGCTCGTGGCCAATCTGCCGTACTATCTCACTACACCCTTGGTTATGAAGGCGCTGGAAAGCGATCTCCCCTTTACATCCATGGTAGTGATGGTCCAAAAGGAAGTGGCCACCCGCATGTTGGCTTCTCCAGGAAGCAAAGATGTGGGAGTCCTCTCCTTTGCTGTCCAGTACTATGCTACAGGGCGTTTGGCTTTGAATGTACCGAGGACGGTATTTCTGCCGGCCCCTGCCGTAGATTCGGCTGTAGTGGAACTTACGCTTCGCCCACCTACGATAGATGCTCCCCGGGATGCGCTGTTCGCTGTGATTCGGGCTGGGTTTGGCCAGAGGCGAAAGACGCTCCGCAACTCCCTTAAGCCTTTACTTGAGGAATGGGGATTGGAGCCAGAGGATCTCGATCAAGCGTTCCAAAAAATAGACTTAGACCCCCAAACCAGGGCCGAACGGCTTTCCCTTGAAGATTTTAGCGCGCTGACGAAAGAACTTCTGAAGGGAGTGTAAGCAAAGTGGATTTCATTAGTCCTTCTAAAGGGCATTTGACCTTTGATGAAGTGTTTCAGGAGATTTTGTCCTATGCATCGGAGAATCCCGCTGATTCCTATCGACTGATCGTGGGAACCGATTCGCAGCTGAAGGACGACACCTGCTTTGTGACAGCCCTTATTGTACACCGCCAAGGTAAGGGAGGCCGGTTTTTCTACACCAAGCGTCGGGAGGACTATGCCCGTTCCTTAAGGCAAAGGATCTTCTACGAAGCCTCCTTAAGCCTGAATGTGGCTTCCTTACTAACGGAAAAACTCGCAGATTCGGGGCAAGAACTCAATTTGGAGATCCATTTAGATGTGGGAAACAATGGCGCTACCAAGTCCTTGGTCAAGGAAGTTGTGGGGATGGTGAATGGGTCTGGCTATCCTTGTAAAATCAAACCCCACTCCTATGGGGCATCTTCCGTGGCCGACCGTTATACAAAGTAATTCGCTAAGTTTTTCCAATTCAGAGAAGAAGTGGAAAATAAAAACGCAGTTCAGCCGTTTTTTCTCTTGACATTGCTGGTCTCCATTGATAAACTATTAATTTAATTGACAAGTCGCCGTTACCATGATAGAATGTATTCGACAAAATGGTATAAAAGGCGGTGACTATATGGCTACAGGGGTAAGCAATATCCAGCAGATTAAACTGGACTTAGAATCCTGTGTAGGCAAGCGGGTCAAACTACGGGCTAATCGTGGGCGCAAGAAGATTGTTGAAGCCGAAGGTGTCATCGAAAGCACATACCCCAAGATTTTTGTCGTAAAACTAGATGAATCCCATTCCATTGAGCGCCTCTCTTATACCTATGCAGATGTGCTCACCAGAACTGTGGAAGTTATGGTCGATGATTATACGATTGGGGATCTCCCTGCTATCAACTGAACATGAGGATATCCAAAGCACCGAAAGGTGCTTTTTTTGTCCTCAAAACGCTGAAACATGCATAAGAATGGGCAAAGGAGGTGGTGGAAATGCCCCTGTTCCCCAGGCGAAAACTGGGCTGGCGTACCCTGCGGCTCGGCCATAAAGGTCCAGATGTGGCCCAGCTGCATGCGTTTTTACGGCGTCAAGGCTATGATCTTGGCGAAGAAACGGATTTTGGTTACTTGACCAAGGATGCAGTCCGGAGATGGCAAAGGGACCATGGCTTGGTGGCAGATGGAATTGCCGGCAAGCGCTTTTTTGCCCTAGCCCTAAAAAAAGATGTCCCAGTACTCAGGACAGTCCACGTCGCTTCTCCCCAAGAGACACTGGAGGAGATCGCCAAGACCTATGGGGTGGGAGTTGAAGCCTTCGGGGCTTCCTTCTCGCAAAAACCGGTTTATCCAGGTCAACACCTGATTTTCTTTGACCGGGAAATCTGGGGTTTATGTCTGGGAGACCCTGAAGTGAAGACATCTCCAGGTCAGCTCACAGGGCGCATCTGCTCTCAGCATCCAGACACTCCTTGGCCAGAACCCTACATTCTTCGGCCCAGTTTGAACTCAGATGACCTTGTCACCATCCATCAATACCTCCGTACCCATGGGCGGCGCCGGAAGCTCGCTAAGGAGTCGATTCAGTCCCTCGGGGACGCCCACGGCTTTTATCTCCCCTGGGAAAAGGTGGCTCCTGTTGATGGGAGGCGGTACCTGAAACTCTTAAAGCTCTTGCGCAAAAAACTCAAGCCTCCAGCTCTCCTTTGGGTAGAACTCGGGCCAAATGTGCCCAGCTGGACACTGCTGGGCGGGGTGGATTATGAAGCAGTCAATAACTTGGTGGATCGGGTTGTGCTGCCCCTGCCGCCACCCCCGACGCCAGGGCCCCTCGCCTGCCAGAAAGACGCAGAGGAGCTGGTTGATTCCCTCTTGCCTACCATTCATTCCTGGAAAATCCTCTTAAAGATACCCGTCTACGCCCTAGAGTGGGAGCAAGATTTAGAAGGGGAGAATGTGGTGCGGCGTCTGCCCTATCAAACGGCCCTTTCTAGGGCTTATCGCCATGGAGCGCGCCTTTCCCAGGATGAGGGAGGTTTTCCCTATTATTCTTACAAAAAGCGAGATAGGAACTATCAGATTTGGCTTCCTCACCATGGCTTGCTGGAGGAAATGGCCTTTGTAGCCAACCGACACAATCTAGCGGGTCTAGTCTTGGACTCTCTAGGCCTTGAGGATCCGCGGATCTGGCAGATACTTACCAGATACTTTAGGATCGCTTCTTTGAATAATTCACAGGAATAGACATGTTTTGTCTGCCTTTTTCATAGGTATTAGGGAAACAACCAAGTTTATGGCAAAAAGGGGGAGAGAGATGAGCCTAAGTGTGAAAGAAAGCCGCCTTGTTGCGGTAAATCGTGTGGGGGAAAACACGCTTCAAACCGTCCTCCAGGGTAAGGTAGAACTGCCCGGCACCGCAGCTCCCGTAGAGAGAATCGTTTGGGTGAAGGGTACGCCGAAATTGCAGATGCTCACCACCGACCAGGATCGTGTCTATGTCCAAGGAGTGGTGGATCTCACCATGGTCTACGTGCCTGAAACCTTAGAAGACGAGCCAGCAGGACTAAAGCGGGTGGAATGGCCTGGTGCCCTCCCCTTTGACACGCATGTAGAGGTGATTGGGGCCGAACCAGACATGCAAGCTGAGGTGGAAATGAACATCCTGGCCTGCGAATGGGATCTCACTGGAGGGCAATACTCGCTCGATGTGGATTTGATCCTGGCAATTCGGGCCCGGGTGGAACAAGTCCGTGAATATCAGGTGATCCGGGATGTGAACATGGCCCAAGGTGTAAAGCTCATGACCGATGGAGTGATGCTACATCCAGTTACCAGGGCTCTGGAACTGACGGTGAACAAGGAAATCACGGGCATGCTTGAATTCGCCCAAGATGGGGAGGCGCCTGTAAATACCATTTTACAGCTGACCTCTGGGGTACGGCTGCAAGAAACCGAGATCAGCCAAGGTAAGCTTGTGGTAAAGGGTGCTATTGCGTTGGATGTCCTTTATGAAAGGCAGGACTTAACTGTAGCTCTGAGGAGCTTTCCCCAGGCCTTGCCTGTGGAGCTGGTTTTCGAAGACGCCAACATCGCATCTGGCATGGAGCTCGTTCCCAAGCTTCGTCTGGATAGTGAGAGTTATGTCATCAATGATGGTCAAGGTGTGCGGGTGGAAATCCATCTCCAAGGAGAGCTACTCCTGCGCCAAGCACAAGCCGTTCAGGTCCTTACGGATGTTTCCGCATCAGGAAGCCAGGTGGAAGTCCGCAAAGAGTTGGTGGCTGTAGACAGTGTTGTTCAGAAAAAGGAACAACAGCTGGTGGCACGGGGACTCGTGGAGTTGACCCAGGCTTTACCACCCATAGGGGAGATCGTAGTTTCCACAGGAGCTGCCTATCTCACAGACTATGAGGTGGAAAACGATAAGCTTACAGTCGAAGGGGTTATTGATGTGGAGCTGATGTACTTAGCCCACTCCGAAGAAGATACCAAGCCCCTTTTTCGAGGGATGTTCCCCGAAGTGATACCCTTCCGGCAAACACTGGCCCTCCCTGGGGTGGAGCTTGGCATGCAGCCCCGGATTGCAATTGAGGTCCTATCGGTCAAACCGGATTTAATCAATCGGGAGACGATGGAAGCCGCCGTCACTCTGCGCTTCCTAGTGGATGTGGTAGAATATCTCGAACTCGATGTAGTAGTTGAAGCTGTGGCCGTAGAAGCTCCAGAGGAAGCTCCTCCTACCCTACGATACATCTTCGTCCAGAGTGATGATACGATCTGGAAACTATCCCGTATGTACCATACCACAGAGGAGGCCATCATCGGGGCCAATCCTAGTTTGCAGGAGGATCCTCCCAACATAGGAGCGGGCATGCGGCTTTACATTCCCCGGCCTTAGTTCATTTCATGCAAGCACTGTGCCCTCGGCATTGTTCGCTGAGGGCACAGTTGGGCATAATACCCTGGACAAATAGGAAAGGGGTACCCATCTATGCTTGCACTAGTTTTGGCCGCTCTATCCGGTATCTTTATGGCTTTGCAAGGCTCCCTAAACACCGCCCTGGCGAAAACTGTGGGGCTCTTGGAAGGAACCTTCATCGTTCACTTAATAGGAGCCCTTACGACCTTGCTCCTTTTGCTACTTGGCTTAGGTCAGGGTAACTTGGCGAATTATTCCAAAGCACCTTGGTACACCTACCTAGGTGGGGTACTAAGTGTAGCCATCATCTACCTTGTGGTTTCGGCCATCTCCAAACTGGGAGTGGCCCCAGCCACCACAGCGATCATTGTGGGGCAGGTCTTCACAGCAGCTTTGGTCGATCACTTGGGCTGGTTTGGCTTGGAGTCCATACCCTTTAGCCTCGGGAAGGCTCTGGGGATTGCTCTCATGGCAGGTGGTGCTTGGTTACTTTTGTCCCGCTGAAGACAGAAGGAATTTCCCCCTTTGTGCGGAAATAGAGGAAAGATAAAGGGGGATGGCCATGCAGATGCAGGCACTACATGCAGTGGACAAGATCACCGTCAAGGCCAATGGCAAGGTGAATCTGACCTTAGATATCCAAGGACGTCGAGCCGATGGTTATCATCTTTTGCGCAGTGTGATGCAGTCGATCTCCCTTACGGATACTGTGACCCTGGTGAGAAAACCTCAAGGACAAGGAATTTCTCTGCGCTGTGATCTTCCCTACCTACCCCAGGATGAGGGCAATCTTTGTTGGCGCGCCGCCAAGGCCTTTCAAGATAAGCTCGGGCTGAAAGATCTTGCCGTGGACATTGATCTACGTAAGGAAATCCCTGTAGGTTCTGGTTTAGGCGGCGGAAGCACTGATGCAGCCGCTGTTCTTTATGGCCTAAACATACTTTATCGAGGGGGCCTCAGCTTAGCTGAGCTTCAGACAATTGGCGAGACCATCGGTGCCGATGTTCCCTTCTGTCTCCAAGGAGGAACCTGTCTCGTAGAGGGGATTGGTGAGCAAGTGACTCCCATTCGTCCCTTTCCAAACTTTACCATGGCCCTTGTCAGGCCAGATGTTCCAGTCTCAACTGCAGAGGTGTACCGTAGACTGGATAAGGCAAGTTACGGAGGGAACTCCACTTGGCGACTTCTGGACTATCTTTCAGATCAGACAGATGAGTCCTTAGATCAGATTTTGGCAAATGCATTAGAATCGGTCACGTTAGACCTTGTGCCTGAAGTTCGTCTCTGGCAAGAGCGGCTCTTAGAATGGGGCGCCATGGCTAGTCGTATGAGTGGTAGTGGCCCCACTGTATTCGGCCTTTTTGCTCAGGAGCAAGAGGCCATGGATTTTCAGGCTCGCTTTCAGAGAGAAGCCCAGGTATTTATAGTTCATCTACCAGAACAAGGGGTTTATGTGCCCGAGGCGAACGGAGGAGACCAATTGTGATGAAAGTGGACGCCGTAGTATTAGCGGGAGCCCCCAATCGCGGCCAGCTACAAGATGCACGACCGGAAAAGTGGGAAGCGGAGATTCCCATTCACGGTAAACCCATGGTCAATTACGTCATTGAGGCTCTGCAAAGTTCCTCTCGTATTGCCGATATTGTTGTGGTAGCCCCCCGGGACATTAAACATCTCTTAACCCCGAAGGTGCGTTGGACTGAAGCGGGAGACACTTTGGGTGAGAATGTTTTTCGGGCCATGGATGTCTTGGAGAAAAAGAACAAGGTACTTTTTGTCACCTCTGATATCCCCTTTATTCACGCTGAAGCCATCGATGATTTTATTGATCGTTGTGTGGAGCTTGCAGGAGATATTTATTACCCGCTGATCTCAAAGGAAACTAGTGAGCAGCACTACCCCGAAACGGTTCGAACCTATTTCACCGTGAAAGAAGGGGTTTTCACTGGGGGCAATATTTTGCTTGCCCATCCCCAGGCGATCCTTAATTCCCGTTGGATTGTGGACGAGGTTGTCACCAGGCGAAAAAAACCATGGAAACTCGTGCAAATGCTGGGGTTCTTCTTTATTCTGAAGTTTATCACGAAGCAGCTCTCTCTAGGCGAGTTAGAGCGACGGGCCAGTGAAATTCTAGGCCATAGCGGTATTGCAATTATATCTCCCTATCCTGAATTAAGCACCGATATCGATAAACCGAGCGATCTTAGGTTAGCCGAAACAACCATTGTCCCAGTGCAAGACAAGGAGGCTTAGTATGAGGCGAGCACATCGTATTGCTGCCATCACGAAAACCTTAGTAGAAAGGCCCTACCATATCTTTGGGGTAGGCGAATTCGTTGATCTTTTTGGCGTCGCTCGCTCCACATTATCCGAGGATTTGGCCATCATTCGTACCACCTGTGAGACTTTGGAGATGGGTAGAGTGGAGACCATTCCTGGCGCAGTGGGTGGAGTTCGTTACCTTCCCTTTCTGACCAAGGAACAAATTCTCTCCCATGTGGAGGAAATTTGCCAACGCCTGAGAGAACCCCAGCGTATCTTAACCGGCGGTTTTCTTTATATGGAGGATCTGACCTTTTCCCCGGAATTACTGCGACCAGTAGGCTCCATTTTCGCCACAGCCTTTGCAAGCGTAGCAGCGGAATATGTGGTTACGGTGGAAACTGCAGGTATACCTGTTGCTCTCCAGGTGGCCCAAGCTTTGGATCTTCCCCTGGTGGTGGTACGGAGGCAGAGTCGACCCACGGAGGGTCCGGTTCTGACCATGAACTTCGTCTCTGGTTCGAGACAAATTGAGACCATGGCCCTTTCGCGGCGAGCATTACCCCAGGGAAGCAAAGTACTTCTGATTGACGACTTTATGAAGGCTGGCGGTACACTTAGGGGTCTCAGCGATTTGATGGGTGAGTTTGAGTGCCAGGTGGTGGGGAAGGGCGTACTGATCGAAAGCAGTTGGCCTGAGGAGAAACTCATTGAAGAACACCTCTCTTTGGTCCACTTAGAAGAAGTGGATGTGAAAGAACAACGAGTTGTGGTTCGACCGGCTGACTGGATTACAGCATAAAGGGCTCCGCCGTTTGGGCGGAGTCTTTCTTTGGTGATGGAGGTGATGGGAATCCGAGAGGATTACGGCTTGCTCACAGAGCAAAGAGTCTTACATGAACTGAAAAAACGCCACCTTCCTTGCCGGCACCGTTGCCACATTGATGACCTAGAAGTCGATATTTTAGTGGGCGAACGCATCTGTGTCGAGGTTGATGGTTACTACCATGCCCTAAAAGGGAAAATTTCCCGGGATGCTGCCAAGGAACGATCCTTAGAAGCACAGGGCTATGTAGTGCTGCGGATCACCGGAAGCGATGCCAAGCAGCGCCGTAAGTTGAGGGAGTTTGCCGATCATGTGGAAAAGCTCTATCGCGACGAAACACGGCAACAAGCAGCGAAACCAGATGCTCCCCTGACCACGAATATTCCCGGCGAAGCGCTGGCACAACTAAGAGTACAGCTGGAACAAGACAAGGTTAAGAAGGAAAAAAAGGCGCCGGAGCAAAAGAAACTCACAGATGAGGAACTCTTTCGAAAAGCTATAGATGATCTTTTAAAACGAGGAAGGAAGTAAACTAGTCTTCTCGAAGTGCTTAGTGAGATGATGGGGGGGAAAACGATGGGAAAAGCAGCAGCGATTGTCCTAGCGGCTGGTCAAGGATCGAGGATGCAGTCGAGCAAGGCCAAAGTTCTTCATAAGGTCGCTGGCCTGGAGATGGTCAATCACGCAGTCCGCAGTGTCCAGCTCGCCTCCTTCCAAGAGATTATTGTCGTGGTGGGTTACCAGGGAGATAAAGTTGCGGAGGCCTTAGAGGGAGTCACTCTGGCCTGGCAAGAGGAACAATTAGGCACCGGTCACGCCGTGGATCAATGCCGGGAGATACTTCAGGATTTTGATGGACCTGTCTTGGTCACCTATGGAGACACACCCCTGTTTCGCAGTGCTACCTTCCAGGAGCTTGTAGAGTACCATAACCAAAATGGATCGGTGGCTACGATTTTGACAGCCCTTTTTGATGATCCCAGCGGTTACGGACGCATTCTACGCAGCGATGATGGTCATGTTCTCGGCGTTGTGGAACATAAAGACGCAAGTTTAGAGCAGCGGGAGATTCGCGAAATTAATACGGGGACCTATTGCTTCGATAGCAAGGTACTATTTCATTATCTAGCCCAGATTACACCAGAAAATGCCCAGGCAGAATACTATTTGCCCGATGTACTGCCCCTAATGCTCAAGGATGGTCACAAGATCGGAGGCTTTGTCTTGGGAGATCCAGCGGAAAGTATGGGTATTAATGACCGCATTCAGCTGGGCATGGCCGAAGCCATCTTACGTGATCGGATTTGTGCTCACTGGCAAAGGGTGGGCGTGACAATTATGGATCCCAAAACCACCTGGATTGAATGGGACTGCCAGATTGGCCAAGATACGGTAATCTATCCAGGGTGCTTCATTCAAAAAGGAACGATCATTGGAGAAGACTGCCGGATAGGACCAAATTGCCGTTTGGAACAGGCGCAAATTGGAGATGGGGTAACACTGGAACAAGTGATTATTTCGGGCAGGGTGGTGACCAAAGGAGAGAAGATTGCACCGTTTTCATCGATGACCAAGTAAAATGGAGGGTATAGAGCCAAATGAGAGAGGCTAGTAAGAGACTAAAGGTTTTTTCGGGGAATGCTAACAAGGAGTTAGCCTTAGATATCTGTCGCTACTTAGGTCTAGAGCTAGGGATATCGGAGTTATCGCGTTTTAAAGACAGCGAGATACGGTGCAGAATTGGTGAAACAGTAAGGGGGGCAGAGGTCTTTATCGTCCAGCCTCTGAATAACCCGTCAGCAGAGCATATTATGGAACTTGTGATCATGATTGACGCCATGAAGAGGGCATCGGCTAAAGTGGTTTGCCCCGTCATTCCGTATTATGCCTATGCTCGTCAAGATCGCAAAAACCAACCCCGCGATCCAATTTCAGCCAAACTTCTCGCGAATATACTGACCGCAGCTGGGGCTGATCGAGTGGTAACCCTCGACCTTCATGCCGGTCAGATTCAGGGCTTCTTTGATATTCCAGTGGACAATCTCAGAGGTATGCCCATTATTGCAGAATACTTGGTTAAGAAGAAGCTACAAGACATTGTAGTCGTTTCGCCTGATGTGGGCGGTGTGGTCCGCTCTAGGGAACTTGCGGATCGGCTCCATGCCCAATTAGCCATTGTTGATAAGCGCCGCCCAGCCCCGAACAAGGCCGAAGTGATGAACCTCATTGGCGATGTGGAAGGCAAGACTGCGGTCTTAATTGATGATATGATTGATACAGGTGGAACCATCGTTAACGCCGCTAACGCCCTGATAGAAAGGGGAGCGAAAGAGGTCTATGCTTGCTGTACCCACGCAGTGTTCTCTGATCCTGCCGTGGAGTTTATGGAAGCGAGCCCCCTGAAGGAAGTCATCGTTACCGACAGTATTCATCTACCGCCTGAAAAGGGAATATCGAAACTCAAGGTGCTTTCGGTGGCGCCCCTCCTGGCAGAGGCCATTCGGAGGATCTTCGAAGAGAGACCCGTAAGCATGCTGTTTGACTAATACGTGCAAGAATGGTATTATAATTGAATGTGAAAAGGAGGCGCGGAAAAATGGCAAATTATCAGCTAACAGTGGAAGAAAGAACCGAAACTGGTAAATCCTATGCCCGTAAACTTAGGGCCATGGGTAAGATTCCTGCAGTAATATATGGTTCCGGCAAAGAGTCTACCAATATTGAGGTGGGCGTTCGAGATGTAGAGAAGGCCCTTAGTGCTCAAGGTAGCCTTATTGATCTGGACATTGCAGGCGCGAAACGAACTGTCTTGGTAAAAGATATGCGTCGCGATCCTGTCCGTGGCACACTGCAGCATTTAGACTTCCATGAGATTGACCTCAGCAAGAAGTTACAGATTGTAGTACCCATCCGAGTTACAGGCGAAGACACACGTCCTAACGATGGTGGCGTAGTGCAAACACTCCTGTGGGAAGTGGAAGTACTCTGCTTGCCTACGGATATTCCCGAGGCCATTGTTGTTGACGTAAGCGATGTGGAACTAGAGCAAACTGTAACAGTCGCTGATTTGGAACTACCTTCCGGTGTTGAAGTAGTCCTTGATGCTGACGAAGCAGTGCTTAAAGTGGGTGTTCCCGCAGCAGTTGATTTGGGTCAAGAAGACGAGGCTGACGAAGCCGCGGAAGGCGAAGGAGCAGAGGCCCCAGCTGCTGACGGCGAAGAGTCTGAAGCATAAAATCCCTTGTTCTAATTTACGGGAATTACCGAATCGCACAGTGCAGCTGATGTCACTGTGCGTTTCTTATGATCCGTCTGTGTAAGAGGTGTGAGGTGTGGTGTGGATATGCCTAAAGTGATTGTGGGCCTTGGTAGTCCAGGGCTGCGTTACGCACGAACACGACATAACTTAGGTTTTTGGGTTTTGGACCGCTTAAGTGAGAAACTACAGATTCCCCTGACCAAGCATAAATTTTCTGCCACGTATGGCGAAGGACATGTCTATGGTCAGAAGGTCATGTTGGTTAAGCCCCAAACCTTTATGAATTTAAGCGGCCGACCGGTCGCGGATATAGTGAATTTTTACCAAATGGACCTGGACGATCTTTTGGTTGTGTATGATGATCTCGATCTACCCCCTGGTACCCTGAGGATCAAGGCTTCAGGTAGTAGCGGAGGTCACCGAGGCATGGCCGATATTATTACCCATCTGAAAAGCGATGCTTTTCCCCGTTTAAGGGTGGGAATTGGTCAACCCCCGCCATTCTTAAACGCGGCAGAGTATGTATTGCAGGGAATAGATGAGGCAGATACTAAGATACTAGAAGAATCAGCCATGCGTGCAGCAGGGGCCAGTTCAATGTGGCTGCAAGAGGATCTGTTGCAGGTGATGAATCGGTACAATCGCAAGCAGAACACAGCAAGGGAAACTTGACCAGAAGGGGGAATGTAGATTGTCTCTACAAGGTCTAGTAGACCTAGTGCGTCAGAGTAAAGAACTTGGATACGCAGGGAAGCAGGGCCAAATGATCACTGGGTTGTCGGGAGGACAGCGTTCTGTTTTCTTGAGTACGATCTACGATCCGGCCCGGGTTATGCTGGTCCTGACCAGTTCCTTAAGGCAGGCAGAGCGGCTTGCCTCAGATTTTTCCGGCTTACTTCCAGAAGCCAAGACCTTAATTTGGGAAGGCAATGAGCTTTTGCCCCACGAAGAAGCCCCTAGGGCCTTGGATCTAAGGGCCAACCGCCTGGAAGTACTGCAAGAAGGTGGGCAACCGGGTACAATCATTCTTGCACCCATAACGGGCATACTGGAGGGACTGGTTGCACCAGAGCGGATAAGAAAATCAGAATTTTCAATCAATATGGATTCCCGCTTCGACCTCGAAGAAATGGCGGGCTCTTTGGTCGCGCTAGGCTATGAGCGAGTACCCCTGGTGGAGAAGTTCGGCCAGTTTAGTCTGCGAGGTGGCATCCTTGATATTGCCCCCTCCTTTTCTGGCCATCCCGTCCGAATTGAACTTTGGGGCGATGAAGTAGATTCCATGCGGATTTTCGATTATACCACCCAGAAATCCTTAGAAAATATCGATGAGGTAACGATCAAGGCTGCCCGTGAGGCTTTGTATGATCCCGAGGATCGAGAGGCCATTAAAGAAGCCATTTGGTCCGAGTATGGAATCCAAAGCGAGCGCCTCTATAAACTCAACTTAGCCCAAGAGGCCGATGAGCTTTTGGCCCAGGGGGCCAGGCAACTAGAGGCCTTCGATGAACAGGGGTACTTCCCCGGGATTGATCAATACAAGGGTTACTTTGGAGAAATTGTCACCCTCCTTGAATATTTACCCCGGGATCTGATTCTGGTCTTAGATGAACCGGTCCGTCTGAAGGAAGCGGCGGTCAATGCCTCCCTGGAAATCGGGGACAATTTTGCCCAGCTCCTAAAACGGGGACGGATCCTAAGTAGTCTTGGTAAACTCTTTACGGATTGGAATACTCTGTTCCTCAAGTTTCAAACGTATAGTCCCATTTATTTGGCAGTTTTAGGCAAGCGAGTAGCTGGCATGGAGAGCCTCAGTTCCACTTCGCTGAATTTGCGGATGCCAGAACACTTTGGCGGTAGTATTGAACGGATGCTGCGCCGCTTAAAACAGCTCCGTAAGGATCACTACCGGGTCTTACTCTTGGTATCAAGCAAAGAAAAGGGCCAGCGCCTTCTAGAACTCCTGCGGGATGACGATATTCCCGGGGTCTATGTGGAAAGTCTCCAGAAAGAACTACAGATCGGAAACTGTGTGATCACCCCAGGTAGCCTCGAGACGGGTTTTGAGTTTCCCAGTTTTAAGCTGGCAGTCTTTACGGAATTAGAGCTCTATGGTCGTCAGAAGACGAAACCGAGACCGAGCAAGGTGGACGAGGGTTTACGTCTCACACCCACAGAACTACGGGTGGGGGATTATGTGGTCCATATCAATCATGGTATTGGTCAATATTTAGGAATTGAAGTTCTCCAAGTGGACGATCGTTCCAAAGACTATCTCTTTATCCGCTATGCCGGGGAAGACCGTCTTTATGTACCCACCGATCAAATCCATCTCCTCCAGCGTTATGTAGGCCTCGAAGATAGTGCCCCCCGCCTATCGAAACTAGGGGGCAATGAATGGGCCAGGGTTAAAAAGAGGGCCAAAGAATCGGTTCAGGAGATGGCGGAGGGTTTAATCAAGCTCTATGCGGAGCGGGAGGCCATTGAGGGTTTTGCCTTCCCTGAAGATACCCCCTGGCAGCAAGATCTAGAAAACTCCTTCCCTTATCAGGAGACTCCAGATCAGATTCAAGCCATTGAAGCGGTCAAACGGGATATGGAAAAGTCCAGACCCATGGATCGACTCCTTTGCGGTGATGTGGGCTATGGTAAGACCGAAGTGGCTATTCGGGCTGCCTTTAAAGCGGTATCCAGTAGTAAGCAGGTGGCGGTCTTGGTGCCCACTACGATCCTGGCCCAACAACACCACCGCACCTTTGAAGAACGCTTTGAGGGTTATCCCATCAAAATAGCGGTAGCGAGTCGCTTCCAATCCGCCAGTGAAGTGGCGAAGACCATGGAGGGCGTGAAAAAAGGTACAGTGGATGTCATTATCGGTACCCACCGTCTCCTTTCCAAGGATGTAGTCTTTAAAGATTTGGGTCTGGTCATCGTAGACGAAGAACAGCGGTTTGGGGTCGCCCAAAAGGAGAGACTCAAAGAGCTTAGCACCAATGTGGATGTCTTAACTCTATCTGCGACGCCTATTCCCCGAACCTTGCACATGGCCATGGTTGGTGTGAGAGATATGAGTGTGATTGCAACCCCGCCAGAAGATCGCTATCCCATCCGTACGTATGTGGTGGAATATGATGAACAACTGATTCGCCAGGCGATCCTGCGGGAACTGGCCAGGCAGGGCCAGGTGTACTTTGTCCATAACCGAGTTCAGTCCATCGATTATGTGTATAGCGAACTCTCGAAGCTCGTTCCGGAGGCGAGAATTGCCATCGCCCACGGGCAAATGGATGAGACTGTTTTGGAGCGGGTGATGCTTCAGTTCTATGAAGGTGAGTTTGACATTCTCCTTTGCACCACAATTATTGAAACTGGGATGGATATCGGTAATGTCAATACTCTGATCATTGATAATGCCGATCATCTAGGTCTCGCCCAGCTCTATCAGCTTCGGGGGCGGGTAGGTCGGACCAGTCGCATTGCCTACGCCTATTTCACCCATCGTAAAGACAAAATCCTCACCGAAGAGGCGGAGAAAAGGCTTGGGGCCATTAAGGAATTTACGGAGCTTGGTTCGGGAATTCGCATCGCCATGCGAGATCTAGAGATCCGGGGTGCAGGGAATCTCTTAGGTCCTGAGCAACACGGCTTCATTGCCTCGGTGGGCTTTGAGCTTTACTGCAAACTCTTGGAAGATGCCATAGCTGAGCTAAAAAGCGGTGGCAAGGTGAAGGAGCCTACGCCTGAACCAGTCTTGGATCTGCAGGTGGACGCCTATATTGCCGATAGCTATGTACAGGATCCAGGGCAAAAGGTTGAGCTGTATCAAAAGATCATTGCCCTTGATACCCTCGAAGACTGCGATGATTTGGAAGAAGAAGTGCAAGATCGCTTTGGGAACTTGCCCGACGCGGTCCGCAACCTCTTGCAGATTGCGAGGATTAAGGTCCTGGCTCGTCAGGTAGGCATTGGCAGTATTTCGGTTCGAGGCAGCAAATTCCAGTTGAAATTCTTGGAAGGTTTCGCGGTGGATGCGAATATCTACGCCGCCCTCTACACCAAGTACAAGGGTAAAATCTCCTATCGTCACGGCCGTGTCGGCCAGTTAGTGGTGGAAAAGGATGCCCAGGATGAACGGGCCCTAGCTTTTCTAACTGAGGTATTACGAGCCTGTGTTCAGTGAATAAAACAAGTTCAGGCCGCTAATACTAACCCCAAGCTCACTAGAAGAGGGGTGTGACATTGAAAGCAACTGGAATAGTTCGACGCATTGACGATCTGGGACGTGTGGTCATCCCCAAAGAAATTCGCCGTACTCTGCGCATCCGAGAAGGAGATCCCCTCGAGATTTTTGTTGATCGGGATGGGGAGGTTATTTTAAAGAAGTATTCACCCATCGGGGAATTGGGGGATTTTGCCCAGGAGTATTCGGACTCCTTGTACGAAACCACAGGTCATGTTGCCATTATTACCGACCGAGACGCAGTAGTGGCCATTTCTGGAGCACCTAAGAAACAGTGGATAGATAAGTCGATTGTGGCTGTGGTAGAAGAGGCCATGGAGTCGAGGCGGAGTATGACGCTTCGTAAGGGAGAGCGCCCTGAGGAGGATGAGTGGGACTTTGCCATGCAGGTGATTGCTCCGATTATTTCCGAGGGAGACCCTATCGGTAGCGTGATTCTCGGAACCAATGAAGCCAAAAAGCAACTCGGCGAACTCGAGCTCAAGCTATGTGAAACGGCCGCTGGCTTTTTAGCCAAACAGATGGAGCAATAGGGAAAAGCAAAATACTTGGACTCCTCATAACCTACCTTTGCCTTGCGTAAGCATAGGAAAAAAAGAAGGCGTGGGATATGACAAAGGAGTCTTTTTTGCGTGGTGCTGTCGTTTTGACCTTGGCCAGTTTGGTCAGTCGAATGATTGGTTTGGCCTATATGATCGCTCTACCCCGTTTGATCTACGATGATGGCATGGGCCTCTACCAACTGGTTAAACCCATTCACTATTTTGCCGCGGTGGTGGCACTTGCAGGTGTGCCTGTGGCCATTGCCAAACTTACAGCAGAAAAAGTTGCTCTGGGGTCCAAACGAGATGTGCAGCGGGTGTTTCAGGTAGGTACAGCCCTCATGGTCCTCAGCGGAGGCGTGGTGGGACTCGCCCTTCTTTTTGGCGCGAACTGGTTTGCGTTCCGTTTTGCCAGAGATATGGGGGTGGCCAAGACCCTCGCCTTGCTTGGTCCAGCCTGTTTCTTCTTGGCCTTAAGTGCCGCCATGCGTGGGTTTTTCCAAGGGCTCCAATGTATGACCCCCACGGCTGTAGCCCAAATCATCGATCAGCTGGTCCGAGTGCTGGTAACCATGCTTGCGAGCGCTTGGCTGAGACCTCGGGGAGTGGAAATGGCTGTAACGGGCATTGCCATTGGCTTTATTGCGGGGGAATTTACTGGCTGGCTGGTTCTGGTCATCTACTATGCGATTAAAGGTCAGAAACTGATGCTGGACATTCCGGAGAAGCAAAGGCAGGTACCAGAATCCTTTTGGCAAATTGCCAAGAAGATCGTCCTCCTTGCTTCTCCAGCAGTTGTGGCTACGATTTTATGGCCTGTGATGCAGCTTGCCGATAGCCTTTTGATTCCCCAGAGAATGCAAATGGCAGGCTTTTCGCCTGCCCAGATCCGTGAAGGGCTCGGCCACTTGGGTATGGCCTTAACCTTAGCCCATTTTCCTAATGTTGTTACGGTGGCCTTGGCCACAAGTTTAGTCCCCGCCATTTCTGAGGCGTGGGCCCTAAAGAGTAAGCGCTTGGTTCAGTACCGAACCCAAGAAGCTCTACGGATTGCCTTAATCTTTGGTATCCCTTCCTGTGCCGCGCTCTTTGTCTTGGCCAAACCTTTGAGTCAACTACTCTTCGGTTATGTTCAGGTGGCGGCACCCCTGGCCATTTTGTCCTTTGGGGCTATTTCCCTCGGGATCATCCAAGCTAGCACAGGGGTCTTGCAGGGGCTCGGTCAGATGTTAGTCCCTGTCCGCAATCTCGCCCTTGGTGTGGTATGTAAGTTCCTTTTGAACTACTATCTACTAGCCCAGCCCCAAATCGGCATGCTCGGTGCTGCCTGGAGTACAACAGCAAGTTGGGCGGTGATCGCCTTGCTGAACCTAGCTTCGGTGTACAAAGAGGTGGATCACGCCTTGAGCCTTAGGGCGAGCCTGCTTTATCCGTCCTTAGTCACCATCTTTGCAGCGCTTTGGATGTATCTGACCCAGGATACTCTAGCCTATTTTATCCCAGAAGGCGCCGCCAGTTTTCTGGCACTGATAAGCGGCTTTGTCCTCTACTTCCTGTTCCTCATGCCCACCAAGAGCTTGACGAAGCGGGATCTTCATTTGCTCCCTCTCTTTGGTAAACCACTGGCCCGTACCCTTCAAGCCTGGGGGTTTTTACGGAGCTGATCCTTAGCCCGATCCCAAAGCAGATTCAGGCCATCAAGGTCCAGGTCGTTTAGATCGAGACCTTCTTCTTTTGCGTAGGCTTCCACAAGGTGAAAGCGCTCTGTGAACTTGGCCGTGGCTTGGTCGAGGGCCAGCTCTGGATCCACCTCGATAAAGCGGGCCAGATTCACTGTGGCAAAGAGGAGATCGCCAAGCTCGTCTTCAAGTTCGGCCTGGATTCCCCCTTGGAGCGCGTCTTTCAGTTCTTGGATCTCTTCTTCGATTTTGTCTAAGACATCAAGGGGTTCGTCCCAATCAAAGCCCACCTTGGCCGCCTTCTTTTGGATTTTCTCGGCCCGCATCAGCGCGGGAAAGACCTTGGGTACCCCATCTAAGACCGACGTTCGCTCTGCCAGTCCCTTTTCTGTCTTTTTAATGGCATCCCAGGTCTTACTCACCTCATCCGCGGTCTCGATGTTGCCTGCTGTAGCGAAGACATGGGGATGGCGACGTATGATCTTCTCACCGAGATTCTGGATCACATCATCGACGGAAAAAGCCCCTTTTTCCCTGGCGATCTCCGCATGGAGTAGGACCTGTAAAAGGACATCCCCCAGTTCATCTAAGATCGCCTCAGGGTTTTCCTCGTCAATGGCTTCAAAGAGTTCGTAGGTCTCTTCCAGGAGGAACCGTTTGAGGCTTTCGTGGGTCTGCTTACGATCCCAGGGACAACCCTCTGGGGAACGGAGCTTACTAATAATTTGGACTAGATCTGACCAGGTCATGAAGTACTCCTTTCTGCCCACTAAGTAAAGAACCCCCTAGGAGTAGGGGGCAAGTCAAACATTCATTTTTACTTAGGTGCTACGACTTCCCGGAGGGACTTGCCTGGTTTGAAGGCAGGAACCTTAGTGGCGGGAATTGTAATGGGTTTTCCGGTGGAAGGATTAATCCCTTGGCGTTCTTGACGAGGTCTTACCTCGAACGTACCGAATCCAACGATGGTTACCTTCTCTTCTCGGGCTAAAGAATCGGAAATGGCTGCAAATACCGCTTCTACCGCTTCGCCTGCTGCCTTTTTAGTCATACCTGCTTTGTCAGCAACATTAGCAATCAACTCTGCTTTGTTCACACATAAACCTCCTTTAAGGTGGAAATATACCCTGTAATTCTAGGATTATTCGAGTTCTCCTGCTAACTATGGCAATATTTTCCCCTAAAAACAATGATAATACCCGCTTTTCATGCGATTTTGCCCCCCTTTTTTGGTGACACTAACAAAAACAAAGGAGAATTGCTATGGGCATCAAGAAAAATCAAGCTATTGTGCTCGGGCTCGTGCTCGTGGTCATTGCCAGTGTCACTGCGCTGCTCAGTTGGTCCAGGGATGATCGAAATATTGTGCGTGAGCTCCAAGAGGAACCAACACTCACTGTCTATGTGAATGAAACGGGGCAAATCCAGGAGATGCCTCTAGAAGAGTATATTCAAGGGGTGGTGGCAGGCGAAATGTTTCCGGATTGGCCTGTCAATGCCTATGCTGCTCAGGCCATCTTTGCCCGGAGTTTTACCATGGACTTTCTGGCTTCGGGTGGTGTAAAAGACAAGTATGGGGCGGATGTTTCAACCTCGATCCAAGAAACCCAGGCCTTTAATCCTGACGCCGTTACAGAGGAGATCAAAAAGGGCGTGGAGATGACACGGGGCGAAGTGATGACCTATGATAACCGCTTTGTGCGAGGCTGGTTCCATGCCTATTCTGGTGGGATCACCGCTCAGGCCAAAGAGGGTTTGGATTATCAAGACGAAGAGCCCCCATTCACAAAAAGTGTCAAGCTTGGGGAAAATGACTATGTTCCAGATGATGTCAAAGAGTGGACGGCTGAATATAATGCTGAAGAGCTCAGGGGCATGCTGGCTCAGACTGGTCTGAATGTAGGGGAAATCACAGGAGTTGAAATTGCGGAAAAGGGTCCATCGGGGCGGGTGACTTCGTTTTTGGTCCGAGGTAGCCAGGGTGAGGACACCATCTCTGGACCTGCGTTTCGTCTCGCGGTTGATTCCACCAAGATGAAATCAACCTTGGTGCAAGACTTACGTTTTGAAGGGGGGACCTTATCCATCACTGGCACAGGCTATGGTCATGGGGTAGGCCTAAGCCAGTGGGATGCCTTCAAACTAGCCAAGGAAGGGAAGAGTCCCGAGGAGATCGTGGAGACCTTCTTTCCAGACATTGAGATCCGCACCATCTACCAATGAGTCTAACTTGACTACTCTTTGCATAGAATGAAATACCATGTTCTGAGCAAGGAGGTCACAAAGGTGGATGATAAGAGGCTGAGTAATGTTCGCCATCAATTGGTCTTAGCCGAAAGGGAACGTTTGACCCTCGATGGTGTGATCCATGTGGAGAGTTTTGATGACCGGGAAATTGTCTTAGAGACCGAGCTTGGAGGCCTTGTGGTACAAGGGGAGGACCTCCATATTAAGGAGCTCAATTTGGAGAAGGGCAATCTCTTGGTCAGCGGTTATGTTGCATCGGTTGAGTATCTAGGGGATTCCCTGGCCAAACGGAGCAAGGGCGTACTCGCTCGATTATTCAAGTAGTAGCTTGCGGGAGGTGTCTCCATGGAATCCCTTGGCACTCAACTGTACTCCTTTAGCATTGTTCTCCTGGCCGGAATTACCTTGGGGATCTTCTTTGATTTGTTCCGGGTGATACGGGGAATCCTGCGCCCGGGGCTCATTAGTACACCCATTTTGGATCTGCTCTTTTGGGCCCTGATCACTCCCATCCTCGTCCTCTATCTGGTTTTAGCAAACTGGGGAGAGTTGCGTGGCTACGTCCTAATTGGCCTAGGTCTAGGACTCTTCTTTTATCGTTTACTCCTTTCAGGCTTAGTCCTTTCCTTCTTACTGTGGTTGGTTCGTGTGGTGGGGGGATTTTTGAATCTGGTGGTTTCCTTTTTTCTGTGGCTTGTATCCTTTCCCATTCTCTTAGTGCAAGAAGCCCGCTTTAGTTTGTCCCATAGGAGGAAAACGTGGCGCCTGCGACCTCGGCTGCGTTGGAGAAAATAGGCTGAAGTCAAAGTTTTGGCAGGAAAAATCCTGGCGAGGGGGAATGAATGAGCCAGGAGGGATGTTCCCATGGCCAAAAAACGCGTACGCATCCAGCCCTGGCGGATTGTGCTCCTAGTCATTTTGGTCTGGATCGGTTTCAACTTTGCCAAAAACGGAGTAGCGAATTACAAGTTGCGGCAAGAGATCGAGGCTTTGGAGAAGCGCTTGGTCGTTTTGGAAATGCGCAAGGAAGATTTGGAGCGGGAGATCGAAGAGTGGAAGTCCCCGGAAAATGTGGAGCGAATAGCACGGGAGCAGCTCGGCCTGGTGAAACCAGGTGAAGTGGTGTACCGGGTTTCTGAAACCTTCTCTGGCGACGTAGCCCATGATGTGGAGAAACGCTAGGATTTGACACAAAACTCCTTATAATATATAATGTTATGTAGTCGCGTGCCCCGCACGGCAGAATCCAAGAGGAGGAATTTTTTAACGTATGTCAATTGATGTCGGCAACATTGTCGAAGGGAAGGTTACCGGGATAACCAATTTCGGTGCTTTCGTGGAACTCTCCAATGGAAAAACAGGTCTGGTCCACATTTCTGAAGTTGCAGATGCTTATGTGAAAGATATTAAGGACTTTCTGAACGAAAATGATGTGGTCAAAGTGAAAGTCATTAATATGAGCGAAGGCAAGATTGGGTTATCCATTAAACAGGTAAATCCAACCAAGCCAGCGCGTGATCGTCGTGGTGGTCCTCGCAGGAAAGCAGCTAGTCCTGTAGATTTCGAGGAGCGTTTGTCGCGTTTTATGAAAGACAGTGATGAACGTCAGACTGCTCTGAAGAAAAGCCAAGACTCGAAGCGGGGAGGCAGGGGCGCAAGGTAGAAACCGAGAATAAAGAAATAAAGCACTCCAAAGGGAGTGCTTTTATTGTAAGGAAGTG
>JAAYOK010000178.1 GCA_012520355.1 Bacillota bacterium
ATAGTCGATATAGACTCCACGACGATGTTTGATCCGTCGTTCTAAGGTGACCTTGTGAGGAAAACGACGCTGCAGTTCCGTGCCCACCAGTTTGACGAGCTGTAAGGTCGTTTTGAAGTCGTAGCGGGCTACAAGAGGAATGTAAATGTGAAGCCCCGTTGCGCCTGAGATCTTGGGATAGCTACGTAGGCCGAGCTCGCCCAAGATATCCCGGCAATATTTTCCGATGGCAACCGCCTCTAGGTAACCTTGGGGCCAGGTGGGATCAAGGTCAATAATGGCATAACTAGGAATGTCGACGCTGGTAATTTGATAGGTTGAGGGATGAAACTCGATGGCCCCAGAGTTGGCCAGCCAAGAAATGGTAGACAAATCCTTGGCCACAACGTAGTTGGTGTCTTCCACCAAGTGCGTTGAAACCCACTTGGGTGCCCCAGCAGGGACATTTTTTTGAAAGAAAAACGGTTCCTCTACGCCTGTTGGATAGCGTGTGACAGTCAGGGTCCGGTTCTGCCAATGCTCCTGGGTGAACGGGTACACCCGGGCATGGTAATCTAAAAGGTCTGCCTTGGTTAGACCGAGCTGGGGCCAGAGCACCTTATCCAAGTTAGAAAGTTTGAGGGTCTTCCCTTCAACCTGTACCAATTGCTCTATCATTGCCATCACACCTCTACTTGGCAGTCCCTTGCTTCTTTATCGAAGCGAAAGCGCCTGAATACTGGATGGCGCAAACGTCTCGAGGGGGTAAGTTCGAAATACTCGATTTCTAGTACCAGGAATGGCTTACACCAAATCCAGTGATCCTTCAAAGTTGGAGGATTCACACAGGGACAATGCTTCAATGTGCCCAGGGTCCACACAGCTTCCTCCAAGAAATTCAGCTCACCTTCGCCAAAACCGCTTCCTACATTACCCAAATACAGCAAACTCCCATCGTCCCCATAGGCCCCCACGGCAGCAGAACGGAGCCGTCCCTGGGTCTTTTTGATCCCAACAAAAACGCAATCAAGACTTCGTCTTCGCTTTTGCTTCAACCAAGTGCTGGAACGAGTACCAGGCAGATAAGGCGAATCACGCCGTTTAGAGACTATTCCCTCAAAGCCCTGGCTGATCGCGAAGGCAAGATTATCCTTGGCAGATCCTGGAAGTAGAGGGGAAAGGAGAAGCACTCCTTCGCTCGGTAGCAGATCCTCAAGATGTTGGCGACGTTCCATCCATGGCCTCGGACACAGGCTTTGCCCTTGAACTTGCAGTACATCAAAGACGATGTAGCAAACATGGGCTATGGGGCTTCGTCTGTGGAGAAGAGAAAAATCCACTTTCCCCTCAGCGGTCAGGGCAACAACTTCTCCGTCAAGTATGCTCTGAAGTTTTCTCTTTTTTAAGGAATCCACTATGCGGGGAAAACGATCATTGAGGCTATGGCCATTGCGACTGAGTAAGACAACATCGTCTGCATCTACATGGGCAAGCACTCGATAGCCATCCCATTTGAGTTCATGGGTGAAATCTGCGTCCTTGGACACAGACCCATAAACCGGCAGCATGGGACGTAGAGTTAGAGTTTTCAATGGTGAATTCCCTCTTTTTCCTGTTGTGCTTGAATGGATGCCTGTAAAGCTGCGAACAGATCGATGGGAGCGCTTTGCTCCTCGCCCCTTTGATCGAGTTGCACTGTTTCTTGGCCGCGGATCTTGGCTTCGACAAGCTCCAAGAGCCCTTGACGCCGTTGATCGCTATATTGTTCAGGCCTGAAAGGTTCAGTCAAACTCTCAATCAAAGACAGGGCCATTTCGAGCTCCCTGTCTTGAACCGGCAGAGGGTTAATGGCGAGCCGAGCTTGGTCACGAATCTCATCTGGATAGTAGATCGTCTCCAGGGCCATTAGACCATCATACACCCTAACTACAGCGAGGGATGGTTTGGAGCGGATGGTAATCTCAGCCACTGCGATTTTGCCAGAAAGAGAAAGAGCTTTTTGCAGGAGGGAATAGGCCTTTCCCCCGGTTTCTGCCGGTTCAAGGTAGTAGGTCTTATGAAAGTAGACGGGATCGATCTCCCGTAGTTCCACGAAACGCAAGATATCCACTGTGCGGGAGGACTTCGCAGAGAAGGTCTCCCATTCATCATCTCGAATGATTACATAATGACCAGGCTCATATTGATAGCCCCGGACAATCTCAGTCTCCTCCACCCTCCTCTGGCAGTTGGGGCAAGTCTTTTCATATTTAATGGGTGTGTGGCACAGTGTGTGGAGCTGGTTGAAACGTAGATCCTTGCCTTGGGTCGCGGCGTACATTTTCACGGGAATATTCACCAAACCAAAGGATAGGGAGCCATTCCACATACTTCTCATGGGTTGCACCTTCTTTTTGCATAGTTTAAGGCGGGAAGCGTGAATTTACCCTTGCAAATCCTAGAAAATATGGTATCCTATGAAGGACAAGGCGCGGCTGCTTTGGTAAACACGAAATTACTAGATTTGGATTGGAGAGAAGTACATGTCACGTTATACAGGACCAACGTGGAAGGTCAGTCGACGTTTAGGGTTTTCTCTAAGCGAGACCG
>JAAYOK010000013.1 GCA_012520355.1 Bacillota bacterium
AACTGTCGTCTTAGTTTAGAAAGACTTAAATCGGGTCTTTTAGGGCCATCAAATTGTATTTCCATCGCTTTAAAGGCAGAGATGGCCGCCGTTAAGTTCAAAAAATCGCTGCATCGCAAATAGCTCGGTCTTAGATTCCTATTGATCAGGGTCAACATGTGCGATAAAATAGAAGAAGCGAATACAACATGTAGTACTTTTAATCGTTTTGGTAACGATGACAGACAGGATCACGCAAAATGGCACGAGACGGGGTCGGGGGGCTTGACTTCCACTCTTCTCTTTTTGCCCAGGAAAGGGAGCTTCTCTATGAAAATGTTTACCACCATCGTCGAGAGTCCAAAGCAGATTGTAAAGCGCGACGGTACTTTGGTGCCCTTCGATTACTTCAAGATCAGACAAGCCATCGCCAAGGCCAATGCTTGTGTCCCCAGTGAGACATTATCAGACGAAGAGCTCGATCGACTGACAGCTGAAGTGGTCTCCAATCTCGATGTCAACTCCAATCCCGGTGTAGAAGAAATTCAAGACATCGTGGAGCTTACCCTCATGGAAAATGGCAGTTCCCTGACGGCCAAAGCGTATATTCTCTACCGTTCCGAACGTGCTAAGGTTAGGGAACAAAAAAACGCCTTGATGGAGACGTTTAAGCGACTCTCCTTTACAGAGGCCTCTGCTACAGATATGAAGCGTGAAAACGCCAATATTGATGGCAATACCGCCATGGGGATGATGCTCAAATATGGTTCTGAGGCTTCAAAATCCTTTATTGACCACTACGTCTTACCAGAGGATATGACCAAGGCCCATGCCGCAGGAGATATCCATATTCATGATAAGGACTTTTACCTTTTAACCCAGACCTGTTGTCAGATCGATCTCAAGAAATTGTTTAAAGATGGGTTTTCTACCGGCCATGGCTTCTTGCGCGAGCCACAGAGTATCGAGAGTTATGCAGCCTTAGCCTGTATCGCCCTCCAGGCCAATCAGAACGAAATGCACGGAGGTCAATCTATTCCCAACTTTGAAAACGTCATGGCAGAAGGGGTACAAAAGACCTTTCACAAACATCTCCGGGACGTACTGGAAGAAAGCAAACTTTTTGGCGAACATGGTCTAGATGAGGAGACGGTGGAGCGTCTCTCAACACTTGACTATGGAGAAGTCGCCACGATCTTGGCCCAGGGCGAGAAGGAAGAAGTTCCAAGCCAGCAGTATCAGCTCCTTGCCCTCGTCCAAAGACGGGTACAGCGTTCTACATATCAAGCTATGCAATCATTTATTCATAATCTAAACACCATGCATTCCCGGGCAGGAGCCCAGGTACCATTCACATCCATTAACTACGGTACAGGCACCTCTCCCGCTGCTCGGCTTGTCATGCGCGAGCTACTCAGGGCCACAGAAGATGGTTTGGGAAACGGCGAGACTCCAATTTTCCCAGTCCAAATCTTCAAGGTGAAGGATGGAATTAATAGCAAGGCTGGCGATCCCAACTATGATTTGTTCAAACAAGCCATCCAGGTTTCGGCCAAGCGCCTCTTCCCTAATTTCAGCTTTTTGGATGCACCCTTTAACCTCCAATACTACCGCGCTGGCGACGATAATACGGAAATAGCCTACATGGGGTGCCGCACAAGGGTCATGGGCAACGTGTACGACCCTAAGCGGGAAGTCACCAAAGGCCGGGGTAATTTGAGCTTCACGTCCATCAACTTGCCCCGTCTAGGAATTGAAGCTCGAGGCTCTATCGATGCCTTCTTCACCCTTCTAGATAAGAGGATGGATTTGGCGTTTCGGCAACTTCGCCACAGGTTTGAGATTCAAAAACGCAAACTCGTCTTGAACTACCCCTTCTTAATGGGTCAGGGGATCTGGCTAGATTCGGACACCTTAGACAAGCATGAAGAGATTGAACAAGTCCTGCGCCATGGTACTCTTTCGGTGGGTTTTATCGGCCTGGCAGAAACCCTGGTGGCCCTAACTGGCAAGCATCATGGCGAAAGCCAAGCAAGTCAAGAGCTGGGCCTGGAAATTGTACGTCATATGCGCCAAAGATGTGACGAACGGGCCCGGGAAGAAGAGTTGAACTATACTCTGCTGGCCACTCCAGCAGAGGGGCTTTCAGGCCGCTTTGTGAGATTGGACCAAGAGCGATATGGAATTATGGAGAACATTACGAACCACGAATACTATACAAACTCCTTCCACATACCCGTCTATTACAAGGTTCCAGCTCATGAAAAGATCGCCCTCGAGGCACCTTATCATGCCCTAACCAATGCCGGTCATATCACCTATATTGAGCTCGATGGAGATCCTAGCATGAATCTTTCTGTCTTTGAAGATCTCATTTTGCACATGAAAGACTCGGGAATCGGCTATGGCTCGATTAATCATCCCTTGGATCGGGATCCTAAATGCGGCTTTACCGGTGTCATCGGCACAGTATGCCCCAAGTGTGGTCGGAAGGAAAGCAAGCAAGAGCCTTTCGAGCGGATTCGTAGGATCACGGGTTATCTGGTAGGAACTTTAGATCGTTTCAATGATGCCAAAAAGGCAGAGGTCGTAGAGAGGGTCAAACATGCTTGACTATTGGGAACGCAGAGCAAAGCTTTTGGACAGCAAACGTGAGGATCAAAAACGGGAAATGATGGTGCCAGGCGAGCAAGTTCGCCTGGCTTCCCTTGTTGAAGAATCCATCGTAGACGGTCCTGGAATGCGGTTTGTCCTTTTTACACAGGGTTGCCCCCATCGCTGCCCTGGTTGCCACAATCCCCAAACCCATCTCAAGCACGGAGGGCGCCTCTACTCCCTTGACCAGATTCTCTCCCTCTATGATCAACATACAGCTTGCCAAGGAATCACATTTTCCGGGGGAGAACCCTTTTTACAAGGTGGGCCCTTGGCGAAAATTGCTGAGGCCATTCACGCACGTGGCGGCGATGTGATTACCTATACGGGCTATCGCTACGAACGGCTGAAGGAGCTTGCCAAGGAAGATGAGGGAATCTTGGCCCTACTTAAGGAGACCGATCTACTCATCGATGGGCCTTATATCCAAGAAAAACGGTCCCTGGAGATACCATTTGTGGGTAGCTCCAATCAACGCTTGATCGCCCTAACCCAAAGGGGCCTGTCCCTCGATCAATTAGCGCAATTTAGCGAATTTCGAACCACCTGAGCCACTGTTGTCATGTAGTCCTGTGCGGATATTTGCAAAAAACTGGATAGGTTCCCTAAAAGTCTGGTTCGCTGGTAGTTCTATACTGAACGCGAAAGACAGATCATAAATGGGGGATAGAAATGAAACGACTACGTTTCACCATGGCCTTTCTTTTGCTAGCTTTGCTCCTGGTACCCAGCAGCCTGGTGATGGCTGAAACCGAGACGATAGAGTGGCAAGAAATGCCCTATGGTGCCTGGATGGCAGGTACCTGGACCGGAGTAAACTGGAATGAGGAAACGGGTAAATACGAGGGCGTTGGTCCAGGCATGGGGTACATCTTAGTATTTAACTTTGACGGAACCCATGTGGCAATTTCGGCCTTCTTCGAACATCTCTATGTCACGGGAAAATATGAAGTGGAAGGTGACATCATCCGATTTTTGGCAAGGACTGCCCAAGAAAGCAAGGATGGTGGTCTAACTTGGGAAGAAGCAAAACCCGTTGCTGATGAATCGCTACAGTGGGTCTTTGGCCATGATGAGCAAGGTACCTATCTACTCATGGCGGAAAAAGGGGCAGAACCTCCCTTCGTACATGGCATCAACGCTTTTCGCTACAACCAGGTCCCTGACGTCCCCATCTTTTAACAGACCATACCGAGAAAGATGACAAAAACACGCTCCCAGCTTATCACCAGCGAGAGCGTGTTTCTTTCTGTCCCTCACACAATTTTGCGAAATTCGGCAAATTGTGTGAGGGACAGGCCCCTTTTATTCGTGCTATACTATAATTAGTAAGGATTACTATTTTAAGGAGGTAAGACCATGCACACAAGTGCAGCAAAAAAGATCCTAGTAACCGCCTGCTTGGCTGTGCTGATTCTAGGCATATATGTAGCGTCCAGCAAGAGCATCGAAGCCGAACCCGTGCTTCCAGATCGCATCCTGCCCAATTATGCAGCGAGCCGCTACAAAGAGATTTACCTGGCCGGTGGGTGCTTCTGGGGCACCCAAGCTTACTTTGATAGGATGATGGGCGTCATCTACACCAATGTAGGTTACGCCAATGGAGCATCGGAGCAAACCGACTACTCCTCCATCGAGGCAACAGGTCATGCAGAAACCGTCTATATTGTCTACAACCCTGAAGTGCTACCCCTGGAAACGTTGCTCACCTATTACTACGGAATCATCGACCCCACCGTCCTCAATAGGCAGGCCTACGATGTGGGAACGCAGTACCGCACTGGCATCTATTATGTCGATGAAGCCGACGTAGAGATCATCAACCAGGTAACGGCAGAGGAACAAACAAAGTACAAAGCGCACATTGTCACAGAAATCCAGCCCCTCAAAAACTACGTTCTAGCGGAGGATTATCATCAAGACTACCTCGCTAAGAACCCTTGGGGATACTGCCATGTTGATCTTTCGGCCATTCCCAACGAGAAACCCCATGTGGCGGCTGAGGATTATCACAAACCTTCCCTGGAGGAAATACGCAGGATTCTTACTCCCGAGCAGTTTGCCATTACCCAGGAGGATGACACCGAGTATGCCTTTGACAACGCATACTGGGACAATGATGAGCTAGGCATCTATGTAGACATTGTCACAGGAGAACCACTCTTCCTCTCTACCGATAAGTTCGACTCTGGCTGCGGATGGCCAAGTTTTAGCCGTCCCATCCAGAGTGATGTCATCACCTATAACCAAGACTATTCCCATCTCCTAGCTCGAATCGAAGTTCGCAGTCGAGTAGGCGATAGCCATCTAGGACATGTGTTCATGGATGGGCTGAAAGAAGAGGGCGGCCTCAGGTATTGCATCAATAGCGGCGCCCTAGAGTTTATTCCCTATGATGCCATGGAAGAACGTGGCTACGGTGCCTTCCAAGCCCTTCTCCAATAGAATCGGGTAGGAGGCTACCCATTAGTTGAGTAGCCGACCTCCCACACCACCTAGCATACCGTTCGGTACTAGGCGGTTCCAAAGTTTACACATTTGTTGACAGGTAACATTCCGAAAAACTGAGATA
>JAAYOK010000014.1 GCA_012520355.1 Bacillota bacterium
AAGCAGCGGGTTATCCTCCCTTGAGTCATAGTCCCAGTTACAAGGAACACTATGCTCCTAGTTATCGGGTGGTGAAGGGGATTTTTGCCCAGTTCTTGCCGGTCTTTGAGCAGATTGAAAAACGTCTGGCGCAGTCCAAAGAGCGCCTTACCGTAGCCATTGATGGGAGGAGTGGTGGGGGGAAAAGTTCCCTGGGCCAGCTCCTACAAGATGTATATGCTTGTCCCGTGATTTCTATGGACCACTTCTTCCTCAGACCCGAGCAGCGAAGTCCTGCCCGCCTGGCTGAAGCTGGTGGTAATGTTGACTACGAACGTTTTTCCTTGGAGGTATCGCCCCATCTCAGGGAGAAAACCCCGTTTCAATATCAGATCTATAGTTGCCAAACACAGACATTTACGCCTTCGCCTTTGCTTGATGCTCATCGCCTGATTGTGGTGGAAGGAAGTTATAGTCATCATCCTTTATTGGCGGCAGATTATGACTTGAAAGTGTTCTTAACCGTCTCCCCTGAAGAGCAGCGGGAACGGATCGTGAAGCGAAACGGGCCGGTCATGTTGGAGCGTTTCGTTAACGAATGGATTCCCCTAGAAGAGCTCTATTTCTCCACGTTCGCTATTCAGGAAAAAAGCGACATCGTTTTACATACAGATCAGGAACATCCCATGTAAGTCACCAGACCCTTTAGGTAGCCTAAAGGGTCTTTATAATAAGCTCCGCCAGGGAACGCTTAGGCACGAAGTGAATATCTTCTTCGTTTCGCCAGTAGCGGATATCGCCATTCGCTCCAACGTCGGTTAAACGCACTTCTTCGCCGGGTGTGCCCAAGGCAACCACCAGCTGAATCTCGAGCTGATCTGGTAGGGCCAAATGTTCTCGTAAACGACCACGATCCACGGCTGCCAAGAGGCAGGCGCCGAAGCCAAGTTCCTGCGCTCCCAAGATAATGCTTTGGGCTACGAGACCAACATCAATACCTGGGTTTTTGCTGATGTTTGCATCGCTAAGAATGATGATATAGGCGGTGGGTTCTTCGCCGCGAGCTGGTCCTTCCCAGTCCTGCAGATAACCTGCCCAGGTAAGAGTAGAGAATACCTCAGCCAAGCGTTCTTCCTCGTTCACCAAGACAAATCGCAAAGGCTGGCGGTTGGCGGCGGAGGGAGTCAACCGGGCGATGTCGATCAAACCCTTGAGCTGATCCATAGTCGGGGCCGGTTCTTGCTTAAATCTCCTATAGCTTCTAGTCTGCTTCATGCGGTCAATGAGCATCATGTACATACCTCCTAATTTGGAATTCGCTCTACGGTAATCGCTTGCTCTAACCTTGGAACCTCGCCCGGATCAAATGTTCCCGCGCCGAAATGGGCAGCATTGGAGGTTGCAACCGCTAGACCGAAGCGAAGGGCTGTCGGAAAGTCAGAACTATGTTGCCACTTGCTCAAAAGGCCTGCTACTAAAGTGTCACCACTACCGATGGGGCTGACTACTTCAATGGGGGGAAGCTTGTTTACTAGATAACCTTCCCCTTGATGGACTGCTAGTGCCCCTTGGGCACCCATGGACACTACGACAGTTTCGATGCCTGCGTTCGCCACTTCCCGGGCCTTTTCTAGGCCTTGTTTTATGGACAAACAGCCACCAACGAGCTCCTGAAACTCGTCCCAGTTCGGCTTGATCAAGTCAGGCTTGGCCTTGATCCCTGTTTGTAGCCAAGGACCCCTAGTATCCAGGGCTACCTTGACTCCTAAGGACTTCACCCCTTGAATCAAGGGCACATAGACGTCTGATGCCGCGTCTGGCGGCGGGCTCCCGGCAAATACCACCCAGCTACAAAGGGGGGCGAGGGTCATGATTTTCTGTTCCAGTCGTCTCCAAGCATTCTTGGGGATGGTGGGTCCAGGCTCTTTAAGTTCGCTGTGGATGGCCTGGCTTGGGTCGTAAATCAAAATATTACTCCGCGACTCACCTTGGATACGCACGAACTCGTAAGGTACATGGAGCTTCTCTAGTCCGGCTTCGATCTGCTTACCAGTATAACCTCCCACAATCCCCGTTGCCAAAGTCTTGGTACCGAGACTTTTAAGGACCCGAGAGACATTGAGGCCTTTTCCCGCAGGAACAGTGGACATCTCTGCAACCCTATGAATTCCATGTAGACTAAAGTCGGGGACAGTATAGTTTTTATCTAAGGCAGGATTGAGCGTTACTGTGAGAATCATCCTGGAGCCTCCCTTGCTGTTCGGATCGGATTTCTCTTCTATCTTCGTGCCAGGGAGGTTTTTCCCTCTTTGCTCCAATGTAGAAAGTTCGCCATTCTAATCACAATTGTTTGACAAATCAGATAATGTATGGTATACTGCCTACAAAGACCTGCAAGGTTGCTAGAATCTTGCTAGAAAGGAGGATACCGTCGGAAGCCGGTCTTTGCTAGGTCAGGGAGGCTTCTGTGTCAGTGGGAGTTCGAACCTACATACCGATTCGCCGCCCAATACATGAGGATAGACCCTAAAGGCGAGATCGGGAGTAAACAGTGAGACAAAGGAGCTTGGGGGAACGGGCTCCTTTGTTTTGTTTTTCCGCGTCACAAGACAGTGGTGTGGTATAGTGAGAGTAACATTTTAAGCAGAAAGGTGAAGGCATCTTGTCCAATTTGACGTTAAATCATTTGCAACAAGCAATGTACTTGAAGCCCAATCGAGTAAGCCGTACCTATCGTGGTGGATTACTTTTAGAACGCTTTCGTGGGTACCCCCAGCCCATGGATGATTGGTCACCCGAAGACTGGCTTGGTTCAACCACCATGTCTCGGCTGAAAACTGTCCCCAATGAAGGATTGAGCGTTGTAACCATGGGTGATGAGGAGTATCTTCTAGCCGATATCATCGAGAGATATCCTGCTGAGATGCTAGGA
>JAAYOK010000179.1 GCA_012520355.1 Bacillota bacterium
AAGCTCAGTCTGGGCAACGTGTTTAGCGCTTCAGTCAGTGTCTTTTCCATGGTATCCCCCCTCACCCGATGGTGCCTTCTAGTTCTAGTTTCACCAAGTTATTCATCTCTACTGCATATTCCAAGGGCAACTCTTTGGAAATAGGCTCCACAAAGCCCCTGACAATCATGGCCTTCGCCTCTTCCTCATCGATGCCCCGACTCATGAGGTAAAAGATGGCTTCATCACTAATGCGGCCAATCTTGGCCTCGTGGCCGAGGTCCACCTCATCTGTATCGATTTGCATCACAGGAATCGTATCGGAGACAGACTCATTATCGAGAATCAAGGATTCACAGGTCACCGTGGACTTAGAATGATGCGCGTTCTTGTTAATCTTGACCAAACCACGATAGATGGCCGTGCCTCCGCCTTTGGAGATAGACTTTGTGTTGATGGTAGAACTCGTATAGGGAGCGGCATGAACGACCTTTGCTCCCGTATCAAGTACTTGACCCCCTCCAGCAAAGGTCACTCCAATGAACTCGGAGCGGGCCCCTTCGCCCCGTAAAATGCTCATGGGGTACAACATGGAAACTTTAGAACCAAAGGAACCAGATACCCATTCAATCGCCCCATCCTTGTCAACTAAGGCCCGTTTGGTGTTGAGATTGAACATGTTCCGCGACCAGTTCTCGATGGTACTATAACGAAGGGTAGATCCTTCCCGCACGAAAAGTTCCACACAGCCAGCATGGAGGTTGTTCACAGAATAGCGCGGCGCGGAGCAACCTTCAATAAAGTGTAGATAGGAGCCTGGCTCCACAATGATCAAGGTGTGCTCGAACTGACCAGCCCCAGGGGCATTCGAACGGAAGTAGGATTGGAGAGGGATCTCCACCTTGACTCCAGCGGGTACATAAACAAAGGAACCACCCGACCAAACCGCCCCATGGAGGGCTGCGAACTTATGGTCCCGGGGAGGAACTAAACTCATAAAGTGTTCCCGGACTAGATCCTCGTATTCATGGACCGCTGTCTCCATATCCAGGTAAACGACGCCCTCTTTGGCCACGCTTTCTTGAATACTGTGATACACAACCTCCGAATCGTACTGCGCTCCGACCCCAGCTAGAAACTCATGCTCTGCTTTGGGGATCCCTAGTAAGTCAAAGGTTTGTTTGATATCCGCGGGAATGTCATCCCACGTGTATTTTCGCTCCACTGTGGGTTTGACATAGGTGACGATATTATCCACATCAAGCTCTGTAATGTCAGGTCCCCAAGGAGGAAGATCAAGCTGATGGTAAGTGGCTAGGGACTCCAAGCGAAAATCTAACATCCACTGGGGCTCGTTTTTCTGGGCCGAGATTTCCCGAATGATTTCCTCCGTTAACCCTTGCTCCGCTTTATAACTATAGGTGAAGGGATTTTTTTGATCGTATAATTCTCGTTCAATATCAGCTACATAGGTCTTTTTCTGGGACATCTTTACCCCCCTATCCCTTATAGGCTGTAAAGCCCGACTCTTCCATTTTGGCAATGAGTTCTACGCCACCACTTTCCACAATCCGTCCATCGACCAAAAAATGAACGGCATCGGGCTGAATATGCTCCAAGAGACTCTTGTGGTGAGTGATCAAGACGAGAGAATTATCAGCATGATGGTATTCTTGGATACCCTTGGCCACAACCCGAACCGCATCCACGTCTAAGCCGGAATCTGTTTCATCGAGGATGGCGAGCTTGGGATCTAAGACGAGCATCTGCAGGATTTCACTCTTCTTTTTCTCGCCCCCAGAGAAACCGTGATTCAAATACCTGGTGGCGTAGTCCGGATCCATTTCCAAAACGTCCATCTTCTGTTTCAGGAGCTTTTGAAACTCCAGTACCTTCATGGGCGTTTGCGATGTGGCGTTCTTGGCGGAGCGCAGGAAATTTTCTAGGGTGATCCCAGCAATCTCCTGGGGATATTGAAAGGATAAAAAAAGACCAAGTTGAGCTCGCTCATGGGTCTTCTGCTCCGTAATGTCCTCTGTGTTAAAGGTAATCTTCCCTGCGGTAACTTCATACTTGGGATGACCCATGAGAATATTGGCTAGGGTTGATTTCCCTGCTCCATTCGGACCCATGATCACATGGACTTCTCCCTTTTGCACCTGTAAATCTAGGCCCTTGAGAATTTCTTTCCCATCAATTTCTACGTGCAAATCATCGATCCGCAAAAAGGTATTCGGCATATTCATTGCTCCCTCTGTACTAAATTCAACGCACTCTTCTTACTACAGAAAGGATATCATATTTAATATAAGTGCTCAACTAATAATTTCATTTGCTGGGCTAGTAAGTGTTTTCCAGTTGCAGATTCTATCTGTCCCTAAGCACAATAGAGTAGGGTAACCACTCGCATGGCTACCCCCTCATCAAACCGCACGTGCCCTATTAAGGCATACGGCTTACCAGCGTGATTAGATCGTTCAACAATCTTGTTTCATACCCCTCATCTGTAGTCTTCCAGTTCGTTGTTACCGCAGTAACGTATCCTAACA
>JAAYOK010000180.1 GCA_012520355.1 Bacillota bacterium
GTGCGGGAAAGACACTTAATAGATCCCCTTTTGTTCGATGTCTCCGATTGAGCTACCCCTAAATTTCATTTACTTTCGATGACCTAGAGATTTGAGACGACCACTTTGAGCAAACGCCCAAAACCCGTCCGTCAACTCCCTCACCTACTTCTTCCGAATGGGATGTCGAATCACAGTACGATACTTTTCAGGCGGGACTCTACGCGGATCAGAGAGGTAGATCTCGTGATGCATTCTGGTGTCTGAAAAGTCGTGCTCATAACCTTGCTCCTCCATGGAGCGATCCATCTGAGCCACTGTCCTTGGTTCGTCATCATAGGGGCCTAGATGCATCATCTGTACGCAGAGACCTTCTTCGATAGTGAGAAACTCCACCGCGGAACAGTCCAACTTCTTTTTGCGCTTAACTTCTCCTTGGGCCCAGATGAAGTCTTCTTGCGACACGAAGTCTGGTAGACGAATGACAGAAATCCAGTTGAACGAGGCCTTATTCGAATAGTCCACTCCCTGAACGCCTTCTTGCCACCAAAACCCTTCCAAAGGAGGTACGACATAGGGGAAGAATCCTTCGATCTGGCGTTCTCCCTTGTAACTCATCTTCAAGGTGTAAGAAATGGCATAGAGTAGCTCGATGGAAGTCTGATAAGCACCACCCGCCTCGTTAGGGTCCCCCTTCCCCCGTACAGCCGCGTAATTCATGGGTGGAACGTCCACAATCAAGGGCTTTGTGCCAGGCTGGTAAAGCTCTTTGTATTCCTTCTTGTAGTCAAACGCCATGTTCCATGCCTCCATTACGTATAGTATTATAGAAAACTCTTGGGAAGGAGAGTGACAAACGTGTACAAGATGAATTTGCTTGTCTCTTTAGGTCTCGTCTTATGCTTAACGTTTAGTACCACACTGACCGCCTTGGCAAACAATGTGGGACCAGAAGAATTCGATCTAGAATATGAAGTGGTTACCCGGCTCGAATTGATCAAGGGTAGTCAGCTTCAGACCTGGTATGAAGAAACGCACCGCAGCAAAGGAATTCATACCTTAGAACTCGGCGGCGACACCTATGTCCTCGTCAGCGCGGGTCCCAAGTCAACGGGGGGATTCAGCCTTAGGCTCGCAAGAGTCAGCTTAACAGAACCCACAAGGCTTGCCATCAAGGCTGAACTTCTAACACCAAAGCCCGGAGATATGGTCACCATGGCCTTCACCTATCCTCATATGTTCTTGCGCTTTCCTAAGCAAATGTATGACCAGGTCGAACTCGATCTAATCGAGCCTGACCTACCCCTGCAAGGCCCCAATCCGCTCACCCATGGGCGGATGTGAGTAATACAAGTGCACCGATAAGGGATGGGGATTTAAATTGGCCAGATTCTCCCGAGATAGGGTCTTCAGAGCGGAGATCAGCCATTTGCGATCCGTTTGCTCCGCAGCGAAGGCATCGGCCTTGTATTCGGCCTGTCGTGACAAAAGATTGAGGGGAATGCCCAGAAGGAGCGAAATTGGTTCTAACAGAATGGAAAAGAGGATCGTTGCAAAGCCAAAATGTACATCTGAAAAACCAAAGGCCGTATAAAAGGCTGGAACCTGCAAAACGAACCCAATACCCACAGCAAAAAGCCCCATCACCACAATTTGCCGAGCCAAAAGTCGCCAAGTATCCTTGTGTACGGCATGGCCCAGTTCGTGGGCAAGAACAGCTACGATCTCATCATCTGACATTCTCTCCAGTAGGGTGTCAAATAAGATCACTTCACGGGTTTTACCGATCCCCATAAAAGCGGCATTTGACTTGGTGGAGCGTTTGGAGGCATCCATCACTAGAATCGCTTTGACGTTGAAGCCAACAGTAGTGCCTAGCTCTTCAATCCGTGTACGCAAGTCTCCCTCTGGGAGGGGGGTAAATCGATTAAAGAGTCGCATAAACCACTTACCCAAGACCGCGGCAACAAACACCAACAAGACGGCTAAACCTAGCCAAGTGATGAGGACAAAGAGCCAAAGATTGTCTGCGTAGCGAAGGAAAAGGGCATGAATACTAGCAAGAACCAAGCCTCCAAGGGCTAGCGTTACAACATAACTCACCAGGGTATCTCTGAAGAACATTTTCTTCGTTGTACGATTAAACCCATGGCGCTCTTCCAGGGAAAATGTCCTGTATAAGCCAAAGGGAAGGCCCAGCACCAACACGAAGGTTTGGTAGATGCCTAAAAACAGAAGTGACTGGAAGATGGGGCTTGTCGTCTGCAGCGACACCCAGCGTGCCAGGCTAGCGAAGGGGCCCATAAGTAGGGCAAGGAAGACCATCAGGTTAAAACCTCGCTGCACCAGGCCATATCGATGTCCTTCCAAGGAATAGGCCAACCACTTTTTATACCCCTCCTTGTCGTACACATCCCGCACATTTCTAGGAATGGGTCTGAGGCTATGTTTTTGATTCAAGATACTGACGGCCGTCTCGAATATGAAAACGCCAAGAAGCAAAGCCATGATTATCCAGCGCATATAACCACCTCGCCTTCTACGATTCTATCCTCTTTCGATCCATGACTTTTCCAAAACCAGGCTACCGCATCACCGCTCTTGATTCTTTAAAGGCCGAAAGTGCTTGGAGTTCCTAACCTTATCCAGGTCTTCTTCACTGACAAACCAATGTACAAAACCGCACATGCCGCAAACTACAACCCGAAATCTCGCGGGACGAAAGCTCCCGGTTCCAGGGAGTAGGTTCGGACCATAACCTCCACTCGATGAAGTTTTTGCCTCTAGAAGATTGCTATGACCACAGACCTGGCACTGTTTGCTCATGCCAGCCCCACTCCAAAGGCCTGAAGAATCCGATAGCGTTCTACCGCCAGAATTCCTTGCCAGTAGCGACCCGCCACCGAAAACTCTTCAGGATATTGTCCCCAACCCCAGGTTATAGACCACAGGCCCTCATTCGTCCTTTGTTCCAAATAGAACCTTAGGTTCTCTTCCACCAACTCCCGTAATTCCGGAAACAGAGGGTCACTTGGACTTTGAATGAAATCTAAAGGTAAGGGCTTGTACCCTGTGGCCCAATTTGCTGAATCTCTGTCGATTACAAGTCTAGTCAGTTCTTGCACCTGCTCCTCCACTTTAGCGAATGGATATTCCATCACAGCATCGAAGTGTTCCCTGTGAGCTTGGAGAAGTGCCAGACACTTTCGAAAGTTGCACAGCTCATGTCTCTCCATCTGCTCAGCCTGCATCACATGACGTAGTGCATGGGTGAGCGATTCCCAGCCAAGCTGGGCTCCCTCGCTCTTGGGAGGTGACCAATGGATCAAAAAGGCTGCCAGCTCCACGCTGGGATTATACATCCAAGTTGCTTGGTAATCTTCCTTCCAGTGCCACCACGTGGCGTGGGGATATTGATTGTTCCGCTCTAACACCGTTGGCCACATGCCTGGCGCCACCTGAGGAGTCTCCATCAGGTACGACACCAATCTCTCCACGATGGGATCCTGCAGGGAAGCTCCCACTTCCACCAAGATCTGACCTGCCATCCAGCTTGCCAAGGGCGATGAATCAGGCAGCCAAAAATCTGGCTCTAAGCCATGCCCAAAGCCCCCATCATCATTTTGGAAGGCCTGCAAACACGAAATCACCGCATCCTTAGAACCTTTTTCAAAGAAAAACTCCCATCTCGCAAGCTCCAGCGGACGTCCATATCTCTTCAACCAAGCCTGAGCCCTATCCATCGTACACCCCCCTAACTTAGTTTTTCACCATGAAAAAGACACTCCCTGGCCACTACCCTAACGGGTGAACCTTCCGCCCGTATCTTTAAGGGGAAGGCCATGACCTCAAACTCCCTCCATCCCACAAGTTCCCCTAAGTTAGTGAGGTTTTCCATCAGAGGAATGCCCGCCCCCAACAGTTTGCGGTGCATAGGAAAAGGCGGCGCATCAGGTGAGGGAAGATCGAAACCCACAAGCTTCACGCGCTTTTCAATCAGAAAATCAGCCCAATCTTCATGCAAGACAGGATGATCGTGGTAATAGGCATCTGTACCATATGTTGCGCTGTGACCGGTCCAGAACAGGACAATGTCACCCTGTTTGATCTGGGAGTCGTAGTTAGATTCTAAGCCTACCACACCTTCCCCCCTAACATCCAGGAGACGCCCCTTCCCTAGGAAGGTTTCGAGAGGAAGATCCGCGACCATGGCACCGTTTTGGCGAAAATGCAAGGGAGAGTCTAGATGAGTACCGACATGGAGCCCTGTTTGGAGTATAAATGCGGTGTATCCATCCTCGTCTATCGTCTTGGCCTGCAAGAGGCGAGAAGGGGTATCACCGGGGTAAACCGGAGCCTGGTCTGGAAAATCCAAACTCAAATCGATGAGCCTACTCAAAGCGTCACCTCCGATTGGGTAGCTCCTTGAAATATCGTAGCATGGCATGACGATCCCCTTGGGGCACTTGGGAGTAATCTTCATTTGTGCTGTTAATCAGATCGTCCGTCACCAAGAACACGTTCATACCAAGTTTTGCCGCCACAATATCTTCTTGCATGTCATTACCCACCATGAGACACTCTTCAGGTCTTGCTTTGATGGTGGTCAGAATCTCTCGATAGTAATTCAGATTCGGCTTGGCAAAACTCGAGTTCTCATAGGTGGTAACCAAGGTGAAATCCTCGGGATTAAGCCCCGCCCAGCGCATCCTCTCCTGTGTGGCCACCCTGGGAAAAACCGGGTTCGTGGCCAGGACAAGTTCATAACCCTTTTCTTTGAGAGTCTGAATCGCTTCATTGGCCAGTGGCGTCGGACTCGTTCCGTCAGCCACCCGGGCAAACTCATTTCGGTAAAACTCTTCAAAGACGGCTTCATGTTCTGCTCTCTCGCCATCAAATGCGGCCATAAAGAGTTGCCAAAAACGGCCCTCATTCGTCATGCTGCCGTCGTTTGCAACCATAACCTCAAAGCCCTTTAACACAATTTGCACCAGGTCCTGGGCTCCGTAACCCTTTTGCGCGCCCTTAGCCCCAACCTCCTGGAGATATCGTCCAACAAATATATCCTGATCCATGGGAAGCAGTGTTCCGTCTAGATCAAACAATACAACCTTCACTTAATTCCTCCTAGCTTATCACACAGCACATATTGTAATTTTCTTCACGAAATAGATTGCTTAAAGTATCGAACCTAGCTATAATGGTCTTGCCATACGTGGCCAAAACATTGTACAAACGGAGGGACTACTTATTATGCAAGAAATTCGTCTCAAGGATCAAACAGCAAATCCAGCCCCTTTAGGACTCTTAGGTTTTGGTATGACAACAGTACTCTTAAACATTCATAATGCCGGCCTGTTCCCAATCAACTCCATGATCCTGGCTATGGGTATTTTCTACGGAGGCATCGCCCAGGTGATCGCAGGGGTCATGGAATGGAAAAAGAATAACACCTTCGGGACCACCGCATTTACGTCTTATGGACTTTTTTGGCTCTCCTTCGTTGGTCTCTTGGTCATGCCTGAAGTGGGCTGGACAATCGCAACTAGCAGCACCGCTCTGGCCTGCTACCTCTTCATGTGGGGTCTATTTACTCTAGCCTTGTTCATCGGAACACTCCGCATCAGCAAAGCGCTCCAGGTAGTATTCGCTTCCCTCACAGCCCTCTTTTGGCTCCTAGCTCTGGGCAACTTTACAGGAAGCGCCGGCACACTTGTTTTCGCAGGCTTCGTTGGCATCTTCTGTGGTTTTTCCGCCATTTACACTGGTTTGGCCCAAGTACTCAACGAACTTTACGGCAAAGACATTTTCCCCATTGGACCAGTAAAATAGATTTGACAGACGTTCTTCGGGTAGAGCCTGAAGAACGTTTTTTATCCCCTCTTTGCCACAATTTCCTTGTGTAGTTCAAAGAGACGCTTGAGTTCCGTGATGGGCTGTGGATGATCGTCCACTCGCAAATCCACTTTTACATCATTGTAACCCCGATATCCCGCCTGATCCTGAACCACGAAAAGAGCAGCAGACTGTTGGCCCCGGGAATCCCCTCCAGCACTCTGACCCGCATCTAACGCCTCCAGGAGACGATAGGACAAATCGCCCTGGGTACCCTCGAAGGTTTGGGCCATAGCTTGTACCGTCTCTTCGCTCACCAAAATATTGCCCTGAGCGGCATAATATGGTCCCGTGATGCCACCAGCCCAAGCGTGGCATCCATCACCTGTAAAGGCGGCGGCCTTACCTTCACGATCTACAATTCCAACCTGGCGCAGATGACGTTCTTCGTCCCCTGCAATCAGAATATCCATAACTTCTTGGGCACTCTTGCCTTCAGCTAGGAGCTTGAGGCCCTCTGGACCAAATCTCGTATTGGCATAGGATTGTGTGGCAATGGCCCCTACATTGGCCTGGGCCCAAGGCACCACAGACCCCACCGCCAAGAACTTAGATTGGACCGCAATTCCCCATTCTTTCGTTTCGGGATCAAATCCTACAATAGAGAACGTAGCGACAATGTTACTGTTCACTTAGTTCGCCTCCTCTTCGTTTCGAATTTCCACCCCTAACCACAGGGAGAAGATGACTTCAAAAGCGATCATGATGCCGGCTAAAATAAACACTCTCTCTTCTGGAAGATTATAACCTAGGCAAAGCATGGCAAAGGGGACAATAATCGACATCGTATAGTAAGCCCGCGACTGATACAGCCACCCAAAGGGGAGCAAGTGGGCACCAAAGATCATGGCCAGAATCATGACCATATTGGCTGGAGCTGCTGCGTAGGCCCACATCGCGATAAGAATGTACAAGAACTGATTCACCGAAAAAAGAATGCCCAGATTGTTGAGGGGATTATCCTTGGGCGAAAACTCCGCCTTGAGAACTCTGGAAATGGCATAGGCCAGAGGCATTAGAGGTGTCGTACAAAAAAACGTCAACAAGTTCCGGGTTAAAATGTTCTCCACAGGAATAAGCCAGACGACGAAGACTCCCAGCCAAGTCACAATCGAGGCTATGATGAAGTGTAAGCCTCTTTTCGTGCGCCGCGCCAAATCCTTCCTTGCAGTCTCCATAAACAACCTCCTCTAACTCTTCTCCTTTCTACAATATACCTCGAAGGAAATAGAAATCCTCTTGCCGCAGGCCATTACTTTCCAAACATATTATGGTCGTGTATAATAGAGTTAACAGGATGTAAAATGGAGGGAAATTGATGAAGAATGACGATCTAAAACGAATGGGATTTTCCACCAAGGCAATTCACGGAGGACACAGCCCGAATGCAGCAGGAGCTTTGGTCACTCCTATCTACCAAGCGTCCACCTTTCGCTTTGACTCAGCAGAACAAGGAGCCAGGCGATTTGCCCTTGAAGAAGAGGGCTATATCTATACCAGACTTGGTAACCCCAACTCCACTGAGTTGGAGCAAAAGATAGCCTTGCTTGAGGGGGCTGAAGCAGCTGTAGCCACTGGTTCAGGCATGGGGGCCATCACTTCGGCCTTCTGGAGTGCTTTAGAGCCAGGAGACCACATTGTGGCCGGCAAGGCCCTCTATGGATGCACCTTTGCCTTTTTAGGTCATGGTGCAAGCAAGTTTGGGGTTGAGACCACCTTTGTTGACACCAGTAACATTGACGAGGTTCGAGACGCCTTACGACCCAATACCAAGATCGTCTACCTTGAGTCTCCCGCCAATCCCACCATGACGATTGCGGATATTCCAGCAATCTGTGCCTTAGCCCATGAAATTCCTGGTTGTATGGTCTTTGTCGATAATACGTATTGCACTCCCTACTTACAAAGACCCATCGAACTAGGAGCAGACGTGGTCTTTCACTCCGCGACGAAGTACCTGAATGGACATGGTGATGTCATCGCCGGTATTGTTGCAGGTAAGAAAGAGTTCATGGACCAAGTCCGCTACTTTGGGGTAAAAGATATGACCGGTTCGGTCTTAAGCCCCTTCGATGCTTATCTGATTTGCCGCGGCTTAAAGACCTTGGCCATCCGGATGGAAAAACACTGCGCCAATGCCCAAGTTGTGGCTGAGTTTCTCCAGGAACATCCGGCAGTTGAAACCGTCTATTATCCTGGTCTGGCTAGCTTTCCCCAATATGAACTGGCGAAAAAGCAAATGCTTCTTCCAGGGGCCATGATCGCCTTTGAACTCCAGGGCGGGATAGAATCAGGCCGGCAGCTCATGAACAATGTTCAGCTCTGTACCTTGGCTGTCAGCCTAGGAGACACAGAAACATTGATTCAGCATCCAGCGTCCATGACCCACTCGCCCTATGAAGCGGAAGAGAGGAAAGCCTGCGGAATCACAGATGGCTTGGTCCGCTTATCCGTTGGCTTGGAGGATCCCGCAGATATTATCTCTGATCTTAAGGCCGTCCTTGATACTCTCTAAGAACATCAAAAGGAGTACAGATTGGGCAAACGATCTGTACTCCTTTCTTTTATGGATTCTTCAGCAAAGCCATAACTAGACAGTCTTCCCATACATCACGGTGCTTGATATAGGTGTATTGGCGCAAAATCCCCTCTTTCTGGAAACCAAACTTCTCCAAGAGATGAATCGAAGCAGTATTCTCTGGAAAAACAGAGGCTTGAATGCGGTGCATTTCGAGCTCGTGAAACCCAAAGGGAATCAGTGTTCTCAGCACCTCAGACATGATACCCCGGTGCCAATGATCCAGAGAGAGTTCATAGCCGAGCTCCGCCCGGGAAAAGTGATCGAAATCGCTAAATCCGCAGGTACCGATGACTTTATCACAAGGCTTCAGCGTTATCCCCCAGCGAATAGACCGTTCTTCCTCATATCCAGTTTTGAAAAAACGGACAAAACCCCTTCCGTCTGCCACTGTCCTTGGCCACCAGTCGTAATACCTTGCCAACTCCTCTGTGAAGTACGCTTGAATGTCAGGACCGTCCTCATACCTAAGTTGCCGCAAAACTAAGCGCTCTGTCTCTAAGACAGGAAACTGCGTGAAGAACGACATGCATCTACCAATCCACCTTGTTTCTGTTCTTATACTCAGTGTATCACATTTACCACAAAAGGGAATCCACCCTCGCGGGTGGATTCATCTTCTGCTTAGCGTCGTAGGAGATTCGCTTGAATTGGGGGCTCTGGAGCTTCGACCAAGGCCACAATACGTCCACAGGGAATCACAGCTCTTTGCCAGCCACCTAAGTCCACAACAGGACGCCTAAATACCAGGTAGGTATCTTGCACTTGAATGAGCTGCCATTCTGCATCAAACAAACCACCCTCATCATCGCCGAGAATAATATATGCCCAACGATTGATGAAGTTTTCCCAAGCTTCAGGACAACGGCAACACACATCTCTAAAACCCATTTTCATCCCTCCTTCATTCCACTATATGAAGGAGCTGGCCGAGGAGGCATAGTGCCCATATCCTAAGTTCCTTGAAGCGAGGAACAGGCTCGCTGGTATTCAATACTATGGACTAGGAAAAGGAGGTGCCCTATGTCTTCTAAAGAGCAGATCGGCTTACTTTCCCCCTTCTTTCAGCCCATCCCGGCCTACGAAGAACCAGCACAAGAACTCAATTTGGATTTAGTCATTGTGACACCGAAGAGAATCGACTGGAAGACGTATCAAGTCCGAGGCCTGGTTTATACTGGTGAGACTTGGGATGTTTGTGATGTACCCCTTCCCCTTTCTCTCTATAACCGTTATTATGGACCCAAGCCTCGAATCGTCAATCGGATCGAGACTATTATTGGAAAGAACAAGATCTTCAACCATGTCACCCGCTTTGACAAATGGATGATCCATCAACTCTTAGAGCGTACAGCGCTCAAGTCTCATTTACCGAAGACCAGTCTCTATACTCCCCAGCGCTTGCTGGACTATCTGCAGCGTTTTAAAAGGGTCATTCTGAAATCCACCCATGGTCAGCTGGGGGCACGGATCTTTTTACTTGTTGTTGATGCCAAGACAGTGCATCTCCATCAAGGTACCTTATCCCCTGTAGCGTCCTTTGAGAGTGAGCAAGAGCTCCTCGACCATCTTGAACCAAGAATCGGACCAGATTTTCTCGTACAACAGTTCATTCCCTTAGCGTCCATTGAAGGGAGAATCTTCGATGTTCGCTTGTTGTTGCAAAAGAATCATCAAAGTGAGTGGGAGGTCTCTGGGGCACTCAGTCGCTTAGCATTGCGTCATTCTTATGTCACTAATGCCTGCCATAGTATCCTGTTTGGGGAAGAAGCACTTAGGATGGCTTTCCCTCAACGTGATCTCATTCACGAACTTCGCAAGATAAGTATCAAAGCCGCTTCCATCGTCGAGGGTGCACTTGGTTCCCTCGGGGAGTTAAGTGTTGATTTCGGCCTTGATCCAGCAGGAAATGTCTGGATTATTGAACTCAACGCCAAACCCATGAAACACATGTTTGCCGATTTGGGTGACCCAGACCTGACCGCGAAAATCTATCGTCAACCCCTAGTCTATGCCAGGCACTTGGCAAGGAGTAAATAGCGGTACCAAGGGACTTTACCAGTTTCCCCATCCGTTTCCATACTTTTACGAATGACGGACAAGCCCACGGAGACGGCATGTGAGTAGTCATTTGTTAATTTCGGCTTTTGTTTGCAGGATTTTCGTACTTTAACCATAATTACTACAGCGATAGACATCTAGTTTAGATGACACATTTTCACACTAGCAAAAAGGGGTGGTGCGGGGGTAAAGAGTCGTTTCGCAGGTCTAATTACAGATGATATGAAAAGGAAGGTGACTTGTGTGTCAAATCGTAAGTTAACTATTAGCGTTCTGGTAACAATCTTATTGTTAGCTATGGTCTTCAGCGTTGGTGCTGAGGAAAAACGTATGGCAACTTGGGTTGATGAAGTAATCATCGTCGAAGAACCATCCGTAACTAACGCCGTCGCCCGTCTCCAAGCTGGAGATATCGACGTGTATGCATCCACATCATCCGAACCCGTTCCATTTGCTACAATCCTGCAAGATCCAAACCTTGACTACTATCAAACATTTGGATCCTACAGTGAAATCACATGGAACCCAGTAGGACCTACATTTGAAGATGGCCGTTTCAATCCATTCAGTGTTCGCAAAATCCGCGAAGCCACAAACTGGTTGATTGATCGGGACTATATTGCACAAGAACTATATGGTGGCCTAGCACTACCAAAATCCACCATGCTGAACAATGCCTATGTTGACTATTCCCGTGTTGTAGAAACTGCACGGTCACTCGAGTTCAAATATGCTTATGACTTTGACTTGGCCAAGCAAGTAATCACCGAAGAGATGATGAATGCTGGCGCCTCCCTCGTCAATGGCAAATGGCATTATGATGGCCAACCCATCGAGATCTTGATTCTTGCCCGTAGCGAAGACCAACGCGCTGCAGTTGGTGACTACTTGGCAGATCAGCTCGAGGCTGTTGGTTTCACAGCAAACGTTGACTATCGTTCTGGCGCTGAAGCTTCCCCAATCTGGATGATGGGTGATCCATGGCAAGGCCAATGGCACGCTTACACCGGTGGCTGGGGTGCAGGTGCAGTATACCGCGATCAAGGTCATATCTTCGACCAAATGTATACTCGCAGAACCATGAGCCAACCCCTCTGGCAAGCACTAGAGCCAATTCCTGAGCTCGATGAAATCTCTGAAATGCTGTATTACAAGAGATTCTCGACCATGGAAGAAAGAAATGCCCTTTACTCCAGAGCTTTGGAACTTGCTTTCCAAGACTCGCCACGTATTTACACAGTTGACCAAATCTCCTATGTACCACGTCGTGCTGACGTTAGCGTCGCATCTGACCTAGCCCAAGGTATCTCCAGTACCGCTCTTTGGCCAAGCACCATTCGTCGTGGTGACGAAATCGGTGGTACAATCACAATTGGTTCGCAACAAGTACTCGTTGAGCCATGGAACCCAGTAGGCGGCTCCAACTGGACCTTTGACCAGTTACCAATGAGAGCTACCTTTGATCGTGGCTTCATCAGTAATCCATTTACCGGTAACTACATGCCTCACCGCATCGAGAGAATCGAAGTTACCGTACAAGAAGGCCTACCAGTTGCAAAAGAACCAGCATCTGACTGGGTAACCTTGAACTTCGCAGAAGAAATCCAAGTACCTGGCGACGCCTGGCTCTACTGGGATGGATCCCTCGGACGTATGGTTACTGTTGACGAAGTATACCCAGAAGGTCTAACAGCACCTCGCCACACTGTTATCTACTATCGTGAAGACTTGTTTGATACAGTGCTCTGGCATGATGGTAGCCCCTACACTGTCGGTGATATGTTGCTACCAACCGTTCTCAGTTGGGATCGCGGATTTGAAGAAAGTGAAATCTTTGACCCAGCCGAAGAAGCAAGCACCAAGACTGCTATGAACAATGCACGTGGATGGAGAATCATCTCCCTCGATCCATTCGTATATGAAGTCTGGTCACAATCCTGGTACATTGACGCTGAGCAGAACATTGGCGATATCTTTGCCACGTTCTACAACTATGGTGCACAACCATGGCATACACTGGTTCTTGGTATGATGGCTGAAGCAAATGGCGAATTAGCCTTTACAGCTTCCAAAGCCAACACCCTTGAAGCAGAATGGCTCGGTTACAATATGGGACCAAGCTTGCCAATTCTTGACAAGCATCTTGACATTGCTATCGAAAATAACTACCTCCCATACGCTGACTTCCTAAGCCAGTATATCTCCGAGGAAGAAGTCGCCAGCCGTTACGCCAACGCTAAAGCTTGGTACGAAGAAAAAGGTCACTTCTGGATTGGTAATGGTCCAATGTATCTTGAAAAGGCCTACCCAACCGAAAGAATGGTCCACCTCAAGCGCTTCGAGCAATACTCAGAGCCAGCAGACAAGTGGTCCATGTTTGACCAACCAAGAATTGCTGAAGCAGAGCTTTCCGGCCCAACACGTGTAAGAGCCGGTGGCGACATCGCTTTCGAAGTTGAGATCACATTCCAGGGTGAAGTTTATCCCACGGAGTTCATTCAAGAAGTTAAGTACATTGTATTGGATGCCACTGGCAGCGTAGCCACCAGCGGATATGCAAGTCCAATCGCTGATGGAATCTTCGAAATCATCTTGACTGAAGAAGAGACAAAAGCATTGCCAATCGGTTCCAACACAATCGAAGCAATCGTCCTCCCAACACTTGTAGCCAGTGCAACATTTACTGCGCATACATTTGTAACCCTACCATAGGCGGAAGACGAAGAGATCAACGCTAGACTCTAAAGCGAGGGCGTGGAGTCCACGCCCTCGCTTCTTTTGTTCCAGATCAATACCGGGAGGTATAGGAAATGCAAAATATTGAAACTGCGCAAGGACAGTCCGCAGTGATGCGCAAACGCAGATTGAGCAGTCTCAACCGCGTTTTAAAGTACGTACTCGTACGGGGACTGACCTTGATCGTTACAGTTACGATCGGAGTATACCTGGCCATCTTAATTGCCAATGGCGGCGGCTATGTAGATGAAATGCGTAAGGGGCAAATCCGAGAACAGGTTTCGATTCAAATGGCCGGTGACCCTGAAAACGCCTTTTTGACGCTCCAAGAACGTAGGGCTCTTGAGGAGAGTTTGGTCAACACCCAAATTCAGCAATTAGGACTCCATCGCCCCTTCGCGATTCGGAGCTTTGAATATTTGTGGAATGGTCTCACCCTCGATCTCGGACGAGCCGACTATCTTCTGAGCGATAGCGGATCCCGCCAAGTCCGTGCAATTTTAGGAGAACGCCTAGGGCCTACACTTCTCTTAATGGCTACAGGCCAACTACTCCTGTTTTTCAGTTCACTTGCTTTAGGACTTTCTTTATCACGCCGTTACGGTAGTACGTTGGACAAATTAATTGTTGCTTTGGCACCCACCAGTTCAGCTCCGGCGTGGTTTTACGGCATGTTTCTCATATTGATATTTGCAGCCGTACTGGGCTGGTTACCCTTTGGCGGTATGATTGGTGCACCACCACCAGAAACCACTTGGTTACGTGCTTTGAGCACCTTAAAACACATGATATTACCAGTAACCGCTCTACTCGTTTCCTCGATTTTCGTCAGCGCATACTCGCGGAGGACATTCTTCTTAATCTATTCTAGCGAGGACTACGTAGAGATGGCTAAGGCGAAGGGACTGTCAGATCGAGAAATCGAGCGTCGTTATGTACTAAGACCCACACTACCGACAATCATTACCAGCTTTATGTTAACGATTATCGGCTTGTGGACTGGGGCGATCGTATTTGAATCGGTATTTAACTGGCCGGGTATTGGTCGTTTGACCCAACAGGCAATTAATATGTTTGATACGCCCGTCATTGTAGCTACTACCGTTATTTATGCCTACCTCTTGGCGATTACGATCTTCTTGCTCGACATTATCTACGCCTTGGTTGACCCCAGAGTTAAAATTGGTGGAGGTGGAACTAGGTCATGAAAGCAACACTAAGCAATCTTCTTCGCCAGATGAGGAGTTATCCATCGGCAGTTGTAGGCAGCATCATTATCCTATTCTTGATTTTCATGGCGTTCTATGCCATGGTCGCTATACCCTATGGCGATGCTATTAGACTCTGGCGAGGAGCAGACAATGTTTGGATGGAATCTCCTCGGAATGCTGCACCTGCCTGGTTTAATTTGTTTTACCGTGAAAAGCAACCCACGTCGATTATCATGCGGACGACAGATGATCCAAACTTGAAACAGGTTGTGGATTTAGGTGGAGGAGTTGCCACCACTGATTTTGTATTTGAGTTTGATTACCAGTTTGACGGCTTCCCAACAGAAATGACAATGTTCTTTGATGCCAAGTTTACTGCATCAAGGCCCAATGTCGCACTAAAGTGGATAACCCCAGATGGTAGAGAAATTCCCTTGGCCGACCTAAGTGTGAGAGCCAGTGAAAACTACTCCATCTCCCAAGATACACGAGTACAACGTCGAGTAGGTGGACTATCACCTGAAAAAGGTCTTTTTGCTGATCCGGCCAACCCCAACAAGGTCCTTAAAGGTACCTATCAACTTGTTGGCGAAGGGCTTGTCTTTGAAGAAGGCTCCAGCGTTGACGCCTCCATGGTGATCTACGGAAGAGTTCATGGACTGGCAGGAACAGACCACAGACGTCGCGATATTACCATTGCACTCCTTTGGGGTACCCCAGTTGCCTTGGCCTTTGGTCTTGTGGCCGCTGTTGGTTCCTCTATTGCCACGATGTTCTTAGGTGCAGCTTCCGTATGGTTTGGTGGCTGGGTGGATTGGCTGATTCGGAGGGTTAACGAGGTTGTCATGATCCTACCTCTCCTACCCATTCTCATTATGGTTGGCTTATTCTACTCACGAAGTATTTGGGTGATCTTGGGCATCGTCATCCTCCTGGGTATCTTTGGATCAGGAATTCTCAGTTACCGTGCCATGTTCTTGCAGGTCAAAGAATCAGGTTATATTGATGCTGCCAAGGCCTATGGAGCTGGTAGTGGGCGGATCATTTTCCGTTATATGATCCCCAAGATTATTCCAACTCTAATTCCAGGATTTGTCACGCAGGTGCCGTCCTTTGTGTTCCTTGAGGCCACATTAGCACTCCTCGGTTTGGGTGATCCCGTGCTACCGACGTGGGGTAAACTTCTGAACGATGCCCAAACAAATGGTGCCTTGTTGAACGGACATTTTTATTGGGTATTGGAACCTGCGTTCTTACTCATGTTGGCTGGGTTCGGGTTTGCTATGCTTGGTTTTGCCCTTGACCGCATCTTTAACCCACGCCTAAGGGGGATATAGAATAACTATGAGCGACAAGAAAGTAATGCTTGATGTTCAGAACCTTAAATTATACTTCCGCACCCAGTCCGGTCCTGTTCAGGCTGTGGATGACGTAAGCTTCCAACTGAAGGAAGGGCACACCCTTGCAGTTGTGGGCGAGTCTGGTTGTGGAAAATCGTCCTTGTCTAAGGCTATTTTGCGCCTTCTGCCACGGAACATTTCGACCTATGAGGGCTCCATCATCTTTGATGGTCAGGACCTAATGAAACTCGATGACGAGAGATTTCGGAAGGAAATCCGTTGGATTAACATTGCTTCAGTGCCACAGGCATCCATGAACTCATTGAATCCTGTTGTCCGGATTGAAGATCAACTGATTGAGCCACTTTTGGTCCATGACCAGTTTAGCAAGGCAAAAGCGAAAGAGCGGGTGGCCGAGGTCTTTGAAATCGTTGGCCTGCCTGTTGACTTTTTGCAGCGCTACCCATTCGAACTGAGTGGTGGTATGCGCCAAAGAGCCATTATCGCCATGGCGTTAGCCTCTGATCCTAAACTGATTGTACTTGATGAACCTTCCTCAGCCCTGGATCTATTGAGCCAAGCTAACCTGATGAATGTTCTCAAGAGAATTAAGCAACAGATTAATACAACCTTCATCCTAATCACCCATGACATTGGTACAGCGAGTGAGCTTGCGGATGAAGTGGCCGTTATGTACGCTGGAAAAATGGTGGAATATGCCTCAGCTGAGTACTTCTATACCGATGCACACCACCCCTATTCCCAAAAACTGATGGCAAGTGTACCAACTCTACGGGAAGACAAGGAACTTGCGTTTATTCCAGGCCAGCCCCCTTCCCTGATCAATCCACCTACAGGTTGCCGCTTTGCAGCCCGGTGCGACAAGAGATTTGACAAGTGCTCCCAGCAACCACCAACAACGTACCTGGATAAGGGAGCAACTGTCCAGTGCTGGCTATTTGACGAGACGGGAGAGGTGAAACATGCCTAGTCGAGCAAAGACCTTACCAAAAGGACAACCCCAAAAGGCCGTCCTTCGTATCGAGAATCTCCACACATGGTTTGAGATTCGGCGCATGGGCTTCTTCAAAGCCGGCGACGTTCGTGCCTTAGACGGAGCCACCTTCGAGCTCTACGAGGGAGAGACCATATCGATTGTTGGTGAGAGTGGATGTGGCAAGAGTACACTGGCCAAGACCATTCTCGGAATCAACCATATCTCCAAGGGATCCATCTTCTTTGAAGATAAGGATCTCAGCACATTGGATAAAGAGGGCTGGAAGCGCTATCGCTCGGCGATTGGCTACATCCAGCAAGACCCTTATGGAGCCTTGCCGCCCTTTATGACAGTGCAACGCATTTTAGAAGAACCCATGAAGATCAATGGGATTACTGACAAAGCGGAGCAGAAGAAACGGATTCGCCAAGTACTTGAAGAAGTAAAACTGGCACCCATCGAGGACTTCTTACCCAAGTTCCCCCATATGTTAAGTGGCGGACAACAACAGCGCCTCGTCATTGCCCGGGCCATGATTCTGGAACCAAAGATGCTGATCGCGGACGAACCTGTATCCATGCTCGATGCTTCGGTTCGTGTGGAGATTCTGCAACTGCTCCAAGCCCTGCAAAGAAGACACAACTTGGCTATTCTGTATATCACCCATGACCTTTCCACTGTAAGATACTTCTCAGAGCGAATATTCGCTATGTACGGCGGAAAGATCATTGAAAAGTCTTCTACCACTGGGCTCTTGGAAAGACCGCTCCATCCTTATACAGCGGCGTTGTTTGAAGCAACATCCGATCCAGATGTGGAGAACTTGCACAGCTTTAAGGATGTACCTGCAGGCGAACCACCGAGTCTACTGAACCCACCACCGGGATGTAGATTCCATCCCCGTTGCCGCAAGATGATTAAGGGCTTGTGCGACAAAGAGATGCCACCAGAATTCTGGGTATACGAAGACCACTGCGCGGCTTGCTGGCTCTATAAGGATCAAGCCTAAAATGAGGAGTCCAAAGCGCCAGATGCTCATCGGCGGCACGATGGCAGTTTTGAGCTGGCTTGTGATTTTTGCCATGGTGCTAGAGATACTCCCACCGATTATTGAAGTGTATATGGCGTCCTACATTGTGTCTTTAGTAGGTTTCGCCATTGGAATGTTCGGGGCAGGAACCGCAATCCACGAAAACATTAAGAAACATCGCCGTGAACACGGTGATGACGATGAATACTACTAGACAGCGGTTCCCCAAGCAGGATTTGGGTCAAAAAAAGGGTTATTGGCGATGCCAATAACCCTTTTCCTGTTTCTATCGCGCTTTGCCTGCCATGTCTAAACTCCTAAGCGATGGAAAATGACATCCACGTACTTGAGATGATACTTCGGATCAAAGCAGGCCTGAAC
>JAAYOK010000181.1 GCA_012520355.1 Bacillota bacterium
CATGGCCCCTTAAACGTATATTTGCTTCCCTTCTTAAAGCCGCCCCAGGTCAGACCTTTTTTCGAAGGGAAGATAGAGACTTATGATCAGGCGATTCAGGTCGTCTTGGATACAGGGGACTTGAACCAAGAGGAACGGAATGTCCTCATCGCTCACCAATTTGTCGTCAGTGGAGATATTCTACCGGAACGTTCCGATTCTGAGACGATGATCGTTGGTGGCCTCGATGCGGTGGATGCCTCTCTCTTCTCGGAGTTTGACTATGTAGCCTTGGGGCATCTCCATCGTCCCCAAAGAATTGGGCTGGAAACCATTCGCTACGGAGGATCGCCTCTAAAGTACTCTTTTTCCGAGGCAAGGCAGGACAAGCAGGTTACTCTTGCGGATCTCGGTCCCAAGGGTCAGATCAAGCTGGAGCACTTCCCCCTCAAACCGAAACGGGATTTACGGGAGATTAAAGGTCCTCTTGCGGAGCTTCTACGCCTTGGTTTGGAGGAACGGGAAGGATCGAAGGACTATCTCCGCATCACTCTCACCGATGAGGAGGAAATCTACGACGCCCTGGGGCAACTGCGTCCCGTTTTTCCCAATCTGATGGTCTTGGAATTTGAGAATAGCCGAACCCAATTCGGCTCCCAGGCCCAGATGGCGGCAGCTGGCGATCTGGCCGAGAAGAGTCCTTTAGAACTGTTCGCCTCCTTTTATGAACTCCAAAACGGTCGAGAACTGAAAGAAGAAGAGATCGCGATTCTGGAAGAAGTCTTTCAAGAGGCAGGAGGTGCTGAAGTATGAAACCCCTAAAGATTGTGATGTCAGCCTTCGGTCCCTATGCCGGAGAGGTGGAACTGGACTTTTCCCTCCTAGAAGCCCAAGGCGTATTCCTGATTACAGGCCCAACTGGGGCCGGTAAGACCACGATTTTTGATGCCCTCACCTTCGCTCTCTTTGGTGAAAGCAGCGGTTCAGTGCGAACGGTGGATAGTCTGCGGAGCGATTTTGCCACTCCAGAGACGAAGACCTATGTGGAACTCACCTTTTCCCACAAGAACCGGATCTACAAGGTAGAACGAACGCCCCGCTACGAGCGGCCCAAAAAAAGCGGTGAGGGAACGACCATGGAAACAGCCCAGGCCACACTACTCTTGCCCGGAGGCCAGGTTGTGACTGGGTATCGGGATGTCACGTTGCGACTGGAAGATATTTTAGGAATCAAGTGCGATCAGTTTAAGCAAATTGCCATGATCGCCCAAGGTGAGTTTCTCAAGCTCCTTTTGGCCGATAGCAAGGGAAGGGGCGAGATCTTTCGCCGGGTCTTTTCCACCCAATTCTATCAAGCGGCCCAGGGTCTTTTGAAGGAACGGGAACGGGCTGCGAAGCAAGCTTTGGAGAAACAAGAACGGAGTGTTCTCCAATCCCTTGAGACCATTCGGTTGCCAGAGGGAGATGAGTTGTCAGCAGATTGGTTGAGTCTGGCGGAAACGATCCGAGCTAGTAATATCCACCAAGCCCGTGAGGTTTTGGCGAAACTCCAGGAACTGGTGGCAAGTGATAGACTGAGGCAAAGCACCTTACAAGAGCAACTGAGGGGGCAGGAAACTGCCATCGCTCAGCAAATCGAGCTCATTACCAACAGTCGGCATCTCTTCCAATCCTTCCTGGAGCTGGATGCGGTAACAAAGAAAAAGCAGGAGCTCCAGGCGGAACAAGGGGCGCAAAGTATGCGCCAGGAGGCTTTAGCCAAGGGGGAACGTGCCCTTTACCACGTCCGCCCTTTGGAGCTTGACTTCCGTCGGACGATCGAGGCGGAAAAGAGGCTCCAGACCAGTATTCAGACTCTTTCATTGAGTGTGGAAAGGCAGCTTGTGGAGCTCACCCAGGCAGAGCTAGAGTATGAGGAAGCCAAGGCGACAGAACCGAAGCGTGATGAACTGGCGACTAGCATTGCCAGACTTTCCGAGCTACTTCCCACCTATACTGAGGCTAACCGTTTAGAAGGGGAAGTGAAGGGACTCGGTCAGAAACTTGATGTATTGGGCAAAGAACTACAGGAACTGCAGGAACAAAGGACATTGCTCGTGGCCGAAAAGGAGAGTTTAAGCCAGGCCTTAGTAGCTCTAGCCGATCTCGACGTGGAATTGGTGCAAGCAGAGCAGAGGGGGCTTGAGCTTGCCCAGAGAGAAGCTGAACTTGATGCTTTGCAACAAGGCGTAGCTAAGGTTACCCAGCTAGAATCAGAGGAGCAGGCGGCTCTAGAGGGTTTTCAGAAAGCAGAGACTGCCTATGGCGAGGTACAGAGAGAGTTTCAGGATCAGGAAAGGGCGTTCTTTCGGGAGCAAGCCGGGGTCTTGGCGGCTTCCCTGAAGCAGGGTGAACCTTGCCCTGTCTGCGGGTCACTTGAGCACCCAAATAAAGCGACTCCTGATCCTAAAGCCCCCAGTGAGGTGGAGCTCGAGGAACTCAAGGTCAAGGTGGAAAAGGCTCGGCAGCGTTTGGAACAGTCCAGCCAGGTCCTGAGCAGAAAGCAGATCGAGGGAAGTGAGGCCTGGAAGCAAGTTAGAGTAGCCGCGGGTAAGCTCTTTCCCGATTGGGATGGCGACTCAACTTTGGACCGGACCGTTCTCTCTGAGGAGATCAAGACCGCTCAAAGGGGGAATGACGAAGGGAAGCAGGAAAACGCGGCCCTGGTGAAACGACTTCAGGTGGGAATTGTAGATCGGACGGCGAGGCAACAACGTCTGCAGGCCCTTGAAGCGGAGCTTAAGGAAAACGAAGGAAGTCGGGAAACAAAGGATGCTACCCTGCGTGAACTCAGTGCGGCTCGGGCCAGTAAGCTGGGGCAGCTTGAAGCCCTACAGGGGTCACTGGAGTATAAGGATCAAGGGGAAGCGGAGCAGGTCCTGCAAGCCTGGCAAGGGGAGCTGGCCTCCTTACGTACTGCCTTCCAAAGGGCAGAGAAGAGTTACCACGATTTGAAGATGAAGCTTGAAAACAACCAAACGCTTCTTGGGGATCAACAGAAAAGGCTTTTGGAGGCAAGGGAGGAAAAAGAGCTTGCCGCACGCAATTATCGGGAGAAGCAAGTAGCCTGCGGTTTTCCTGACGAAGGGGCGTATCAAGAGTCCTTGAAGAATGAAGAAGAGCTGCAGGAGCTCAGGCAGATGATTGCCACATTTGAGCGGGAAGTGGAAAAGGTGGAGCAGGATTATCTGCGGCTCGGGGAAGAAACCAAGGGTAAAGAGAAGCCCGATCTAGTGGCCTTGGAGGAGCTGAGGCAGGGCCTTGAAGCAGAGAAAAGGCAGATGGAGCAAAGTCTGCAAAATGTCACGACGCGCCTTGGTATCAACGAACCCATTTGCTCCACTGTGGAGGCAGGGCTGGAAGGGGTGGAGGGCTACCAGAGGGAGTATCTACTCTTGGGTAGCTTGGCCAAGACAGCCAGTGGGGAGCTGGCTGGTGTCCAGAAGCTGGCTTTTGAGCAATATGTCCAGGCCTTTTACTTCGCCCAAATTCTTCATGAGGCGAATAAGAGGCTAAAGATCATGACGAATAGTCGTTTTGAGCTCCTGCGCCGAGAAGAAGCTGCGGACCTCCGTTCTCAAACGGGACTGGAGATCGATGTCTTAGATCATTATACCGGGCGAGTCCGTTCTGTGAAATCCCTCTCAGGGGGCGAATCTTTCAAAGCCTCCCTCTCATTGGCCTTGGGTCTTTCTGACGTGATTCAACGTTCTGCTGGTGGCGTTGAAATAAATACCTTGTTTGTGGACGAAGGTTTTGGCTCTTTAGATGCAGAATCTTTAGAACAGGCCATTCAAACCCTAGTTGGGCTGGCGGAAGGCAATCGGCTCATCGGAATCATCTCCCATGTGGAGGAACTCAAGGAGCGGATTGACCAGCAGATTGTCATTGAACGAATGGCTGGAGGTAGCAGCACCTTACGCGTCTGCTCCTGAACCTTGCCAAACGCAATCCGTACGAAAACCGCCAAGTTGATCGAGGGCCTGGCCCTCACACAATTGTGCGAAATGCGTGAGATTCATCGAGGGCCAGGCCTTCAAAGGAAAGAAGCGATCGAATGAGGAGGATTGAGATGATGAGTAAGATGATGAGTAAGATGATGAGTAAGATGAAGAGTAAGATGAAGAGACTATGGGTTTTTGCTGTGGTATTGTTGGCCGTAGCCTTGCCCTTCACCGCAATGGCCGCGGAGCTGCCTGACTTGACCGGTACTTGGGTTGGTGCCTTGGAGATGCCAGGTGCGGAACTGGAGATGGTCTTTCACATTGCAGCTGAAGAGGGTGTGTGGTCTGGTTCCTTAGATGTTCCCGCCCAAGGGGCCACAGGGATACCCATGACCCAGGTGCAGGTCGAAGGGGATACGGTAATCTTCGATGTATCCTTGATTGCAGGCCTCTTTTCCGGAACCGTTTCCCCTGATGCCCTCTGGATTGAAGGAGCTTGGGAACAAAGCGGTCTCCAGATTCCCCTAAAGCTACAAAAGACCTTGGTCGAGCTTACGGGGCCAAATCGTCCCCAAGAGCCCCAGCCCCCCTTCCCCTATCAAGAGGTGGAGGTACGCTATCCCAACAAAAAAGCAGGTATTGAGTTGGCCGGAACCCTGACTTTGCCAGAAGGCACTGGCCCTTTCCCTGTGGTCCTTTTAATTAGCGGCTCAGGTCCCCAAGACCGGAACGAAACGTTGATGGGTCACAAGCCCTTCCTGGTCTTAGCCGACTATCTGACAAGGCGGGGAGTTGCCGTACTCCGGGTTGATGACCGGGGCGTAGGTGAGTCTGGCGGCGATTTCGCCTCTGCCACTACCTTAGATTTTACCGATGACGTTCTAGCCGGCGTGGAATACTTGAAAACGAGACCCGAAATCGACCCCACCCAGATCGGCCTCATTGGCCATAGTGAGGGTGGACTGATTGCTCCACTAGCTGCTCGGGTAAGTTCAGATGTTGCATTTATCGTGCTCATGGCTGCCCCGGGAATAAACGGGGAAGAGATCGGTTATCTGCAAGGGGAGTTAATCCTGAAAGCGGCTGGAGCGCCCCAAGAAACCATCGATGAGCAGAGAGCTTTGCAAGAAGCACTCTTTTCCATCGCCAAGACTGAAAAGGATCCTGTAGCGGCTGCCGAGCAGATCCGTGCTGTCCTTTTGGAACCCTATGCAGCTTTATCTCCTGAAGAGCTTGCTGAACTCGGCGACATTGAAGTGGCCATCGCCGCTCAGGTGGGACAGCTCCTATCACCTTGGTACCAATTTTTCCTGGTCCATGATCCACTGCCGGTTTTGCGAGAAGTACATTGTCCTGTCTTGGCCATTAATGGCAGCAAAGACCTACAGGTTCCCACGGAGCCCAATCTCACACTAATCGGAGAGGCTCTAATCGAAGCCCGGAACAAGCATGTCACTCTCGTGGAAATATCGAATCTAAATCACCTGTTCCAGACCGCAGAGACGGGCTCACCCGAAGAATATTATCTGATTGAAGAAACCATGTCTCCACACGCTTTGCGAGTGATTGGCGATTGGCTCGTGGCAGTAACAGGCCTGGCGGCAAAGTAGGAGTTCACCTGAGACACTGAAACGCCTCACAACCAATGAACGTATAAAGGATTCTTAAACGTATAAACGACCCTCGGACGTGCTGAACGTAATTGTCACAGACCCCGAGGGTCTTTTCTTTGGAACCGCGCGCCGGGCGTAAAGGAAGACTCCTTTGATTTGGCGAACTTAAGCTGACGAGGAAAGGGGATATCAAAAGCTCGTGAGCAGAACCGACCTCTTTACGGAAGTGATCATGAGCTGGTAGATAACGAGGGAAACCAAGATGAGGACGTGAAATCCATGGCCAGAAGGCAATCTCGGGTGCGAGCTCAACTCGTATCCGCCGATGAGATGGTCAAGCCTAGCGAGGCTGAACTTAGGTGTATTCTCAGGGCCGCCGATGAGATTATTATGCGGGCGGGACGTGACATGCTAGCTAAGATTTTGAAGGGCTCTAAGGAGAAAAAGGTACTGGGTTATGGTTTAGATGCTTGCCCTGTCTATGGGTGTTTTCATGAGTACACCCTGGCCGAGATCACCAAAATGATTGATTGGTCTATACGAGCCGGCTATCTTGCCTGGGACTATGATGGCCGTTTGCCCTTGATCGTCTTTACCCAGAAAGGCTGGGAACTCTACAAACCCATCTACGCAGAGGAACTTCATCAACGAATCCTCCACACCGCGGAGGAAAAGGCGGTCTTGGCTTTGATTGAACAGCTGAAGAAGACGAATCGGGAAGTCATCCTCCTTCTCCTCGAGGACATGGCCACTAGCAAAAACATTGGCATTTTACGTTTCTTAGAGCAGTGGAGGCAGTGCGAGATTCAGAAAGTAAGGTCCCGCATTGACTGGACCATTACAGAAATACGCAGGGCTTAGTATGATACCTGCCCCGAGGAAAGGTTGAGAGTTGTATGGAGGAGCAAAGTAGGAGTAGCTGGCCTTATCTGGCCTCGGCTACGGCGGCAGTTGTTTTTGGTTTTTCCTTCTTATTCACAAAAGCGGCCCTAGATAGTCTGGATATGTTTCAGCTCCTTGGTTCCAGATTCCTAGTGGCCGCTCTTTTTTTGAGTGCTCTGAAACGTACTAAGGTGATTAAAGTGGAGATCACCAGTCACAAGCTTAGGGGCCTCCTCGTTGTGGCCCTATTCCAGCCCATTCTCTATTTCATCTTTGAAACAGTAGGGGTTGATCTGACATCCGCATCAGAGTCGGGTATCGTGATTGCCCTGATTCCAGTTGTGGTCGCAGCCTTATCGGCTTGGATCCTAAAGGAACAACTTACAGTTGGGCAGTGGCTATCCATTCTACTCTCCGTTCTCGGTGTTATTCTTCTGACCCTGCCTAGACTCGAAGGAGACTCGAGACAAATGGCCGGTATTCTGGCCCTACTTGGTGCGGTCATAGCAGGAGCTTTGTATCAAATCTTCTCGAAGAAGGCTTCGGCAAAATCATCTCCTGTGGAGGTGACCTACATCATGATGTGGGTTGGCTCGATTTTCTTCAACTCCATCGGTATCTGGCAATCTGCCCGGGCGGGTCAACTCTCCCAGTACGTTTCCCCTCTGCTGAGCTCAGATACGATCCCTGCCATTTTGTATCTAGGTCTGCTCTCTTCGGTGGGGGCCTTTTTCTGCATGAACTATGCCCTCTTGCATCTCACCCCATCCAAGTCAGCTGTCTTTATCAACCTAACACCCGTGGTCTCTGTTTTAGCCGGAGTTTTCTTTCGGGGTGAAAACTTGGCCCCCGTCCAGCTCCTCGGTGCCGTGGTCGTTCTCTTAGGAGTCTGGGGCGTCGGTGCCGGAGGCGGAGGTACTGGAGGCGGAGGTCGCCCCCGGATGCGAAATTCGTCCAATTGATCCGGGGCCTGGCCCGCGCGCAACGCGCGCAATTTGGCGAATTTGGCGCATTTTGTTGCGTTAGATGAACATTCGTGATAAAATAATAGCAGAGTTTATAAAGTTGCTTGAGGAAGTTAAGAAAAACAGGCGGGGTCTATGGGTAAACAAGCAAAGAAAATTGACCTAAAACAGCTTTACAAGATCATCTATGAACGGGGCGCCATTAGTAAAACGGAGATTGCTGACTTCTGCGGAATATCCTTGACGGCCATCTCCGATTACACTAACCAGCTCGAAGAATTGGGCCTCATCCTCTCTGGGCAGAAGGGTACATCCAGTGGTGGGCGCAGACCCCTTCTTTATGAAGTCAACACAGATCATTGGTATATCATTGGAATTGATCTCCGGGCCACCCACTTTTACATATTTGCATCCGATCTGAAGGCCCAAGTTGTGCAAAGCCAAGTTGTCCAGATCGCCGATTCTGCGTACCAAACGTATCTTACCAGACTCACCTCCGCTGTGGAAGATATGAAGATGGTTCTCTCTTTATCCCGAGAGAAGATTCTGGCCGTGGGAGTATCCGTCTCTGGCGTCACCGACTTCGCCAATCAAGTGATCGATCGCTCCAATGAGCTCGACTGGACCAAAAAGCCCCTGGGGGCCGATTTGAGCGCTAACTTAGGACTACCCGTCTTCATCGATACGGAAGTTAGGATCTATGCCCGTAACGAAATTGAACTGGACCAAACCATGAATGTCACAAGCGCCTTATACATCAACCAAGGTATCGGCTTGGCCCTGCTCATTAAAAACGAGGTCTTTCAAGGCTACACCAATCGCGGGGGAGACAATCGTTTCTTTGGTCAAGGCATTGATCAACTTTACCGGGTCTTACGGCATGACCCACTCATTCGCAAGATCAATAGCCTTCCCTATTACTCCGCTTCCGTCGACCAAGGGCTGGTTGTAGATCTAAACCAACAATTTACCGAGCACTTGGAAAACATGAAGGTGCGGGAGCAAATGGAAGCCTTCACCTTGCATCTAGCCCAGTTGATGATTGCCCAGATTCAGATGCTCAATCCCAAAAAGATTCTCTTAACAGGTAATGTCTTTGACTATAATGATTTCCTCTTCCATAAAGTGAAGAGTCATATTCTAAAAAATGGACCAGCGATGTACTACACCCCAGAAATCAAACGCAACATACCCGGATCAGGTTCCTTAGAGCGGGGGATTGTACGCTTGGTCATGGAAAAGTTTTTTGCCCTGGGGCAATTTCAGATTTAGGAGGTCGACCATGCTCTCTACACTCGCACTCACGACTAATACCCCCCATCGTTATTCCAGAACTAGAATCCAAAGAGGTGATGGTAGCTTCTATGATGTGGTGGAAGTGATCGCCTCCGAGCCAGACAACGTAGAGTTCCATAAGGGAATTGATGCCCCGCTATACCTCAAACTCCGTGATATCGCGCAGCTTCGCATGCTTAAGGCCTTGTCTCGAGGTGTCTCCTCACCCCTAGCCCTTGTTTGGGAAGCCTATGGACACGAGGAGACCGTTGGCGGAGAAAAAGTCGCCATCGATCTCACAACGCCTGGCCAGGGAACCGAACTTGTTCATGTGAGTAAGAACTCCAAGGTCACGCACTATCTCCGTTCCTTAGTGCTGAGTCGCAATTACGTAGTCACTCAGGGGTGCATCCAGGTTAAGGATCTGAGGACCGAACAAGATGTGCAAACGCAAAACCTCTTGGACAGTCTTTATGCAGAAGGCCGAATTGTGCTGGTGCAGGATAATCCTTCCCTTCCCTTGGAAGAGATCTA
>JAAYOK010000182.1 GCA_012520355.1 Bacillota bacterium
AGCGTTTATGCGATCCCTCAGAATCCCTTGGATGAGTTGAGCCAAGAGGAACTGGAACAGCTGTATCTGGCGGTTTCCTTTTTCTGTCATGCCATATTTCCCTCTATCCCAGGTGAATTCTTGAAAAAAACCTTGGAACGCTATGTTCAATCACGGGGGCTTGCGTTTGGAGCGTCTCCTTTGAGCATGACGTTTCCTTATTTCCATCATGTCCTGGACGATCACTTGGTTTGGACACTACTTAGGGCCATGGGCAAAGAGCGTATTGTGACTTTCTGGTACGGACGGGATCAAAGTGCCCTGAAGCACTTCACGGTGGAACCGGTTCGAGTTCTGTTGGACCTGACCTATTCCCGCTGGTACCTGGTGGGGAAACAAGCAGGGGATTCCTATTTGCGCTCCTATCGTCTGGACCGGATGATGGGGCTTGAGGTGGGCGAAGAGAGATTTGAGATGGAGGCTCTGGAAGAGCAGTATTTCAGGGAATATGAGACGAGTTGGCTTTCGGTGGGAAGCAGGGAAAAACCACCGGTCAAGGTGGAGCTGCGTTTTCGCCAAAAGGGGGAGTCGGATTATCCCTTTGTTCTGAATCGGGTCCGAAGACAAGCTAGGGGTGGAGTGATTACGGAAATCACTGACAAGGAGTTTCTTTATACTGTGAATGTGAATGATCCAGTGGAGCTTTTACCCTGGATTCGAAGTTTCAATCACCATGTGGAAGTATTACCGTCGGCGGAACATGATTTGCGGGAGCGCCTGGATTCGGAGAGAAGGAGGATGCTAGCTAACTATGGAGTTGTTTGCCAAGAGTAAAAATAGGCTGTACCTTCGTCTTGTGGATCTGAGTCATGAGCTCGCGCGCAGGGGTACGATGTCACTATCTGAGATCCACCGTTTTCTCACTCGAGGCAACTTGGTTGTGGAGGGATTAGTCAGTAAGTGGCTGGACCTCAACTCAGGGGAGTTCCTTTCGTTTCTTGTGGAGGTACCGAATGGTGAGTACAAAATGGCGGTGGAAGGTGTCTTGCCTGTTTTGCCGTCCATTGCGGAGTATACTTGGTTGCGGAGGTTGGTAGCACATCGGCTTGCGCCTGTCTTCTTAGATGAGGGGCTCATTGAGAAACTCACCCAGATGCTTGGCGCACCAGGGGGCGACGAAAGGTTTCTGGAGGTTCGGGGGGAAGGGTGGTTCGACCACGATCTTGCTCATCTGCGAAGTGTCTTACGTGTGCTTCTTCAGGCAAGTCAAGGGGGGCAGATGATTCGGTATTCTAGTCGGAGCCAGGGGGGCCAGGTCTTTGCGGATAAAGAGGCGCATGTTCTGCGTTTGGAGTATTCGCTGGAAAGTGATTTGTTTTACGTTGTTTTGTATCCTACGGATCTGAAGCGTCCGGTGAAGGTAATGGTTCATTTGATTAGCGAGATAGAGTTGTCTGGCGAAGATGACGCTGAGGACTGGGAACTGGTGTTAAGGGAACTTCGGGCGCCGGAGCCCTTGGTTTTGGAAGTAAGGGATGTGAAGGGCACCTTGGAGCGTGCGTTCTTGCTTTTGTCGTGTTTTGAACGGCAAGCGCTTTATGATCGCGACCGAGACATCCATGTGATTCGTCTATTCTATTATCGCTTTGATGAGGCTTTGTTGCTGTCACGCATCTATTCTTTGGGTGAGTATGTGCTGATACGATCACCCCGGGATTTTCGGGAAAAGTTCATCGCTCGGTTGGGGTCGGACCCCCCAAATTGTGGAAAATGAAGGGGTCCGACCCCCCAAAATCTGGATACAGCGTAACGCATAAAAATAACTGAAAATTGCGAATAGTGGCAGGGGTTCCGCGGGTTCTGTAGAACGTAGGTCTGGAGGATCGTGAATCGTGAAGGAGGGAGATATAAATGGCCCGTAAGCCACGAGTTTGGTACCCCGGTGCCACGTATCATGTGATGTGTAGGGGTAATCGTCGCCAGGAAATCTTCAGAAGTGACAAGGATCGGCGAGTCTACCTAAGGAAACTTCTCTGGGCTATGAAGAGCCACCGCTGCAAAATTCTCTCTTACTGTTTGATGCCCAACCATGTTCACCTGCAAGTAGAAACCACAGACGTTCCCCTCTGGAAAATGATGAAGCAACTCAACATGACGTACGCGATTTACTTCAACAAAAAGTACGACTATGTGGGGTATCTGTTTCAAGATCGCTATAAGGCTGAATTACTCGAGACGGATGCTTCTATCCTTGCCGTAAGCCGCTATATTCATCTGAATCCGGTCGCGGCCAAAATGGTTGCTTCACCTTCAGACTATAGTTGGAGTAGTTACATGGTCTATCTAGAAAACAAGCAGGACCCTCTCGTTTCAACAGAAAGGATCCTGGCGTGTTTCTTTGGGGATAGTCGCACGCAGTACAAGACGTACATAGAGCGACTCTTGTATAAGGAAGAAAATGGGGGGTCCGACCCCTAGAACAGACGTTGCAGAAGTGCCTGCGCCCCCAAGGCAACAAACACCACTGAGCTATCGATGGCCACTCCTAAGAACATGGGTTTCCAGCCTACTCCTTTAACCTCTTGAACACTTGTCTTAAGTCCAATAGCACTTAAAGCCATCACCATAAACAGCTTGGACAAAGAAGAAATGGCCGATACAACATGTTCCGGTACCAAACCCGTACTCTTTGTAGCTACCATAACCAGGAAAAAGAGAATAAACCACGGGAAAATCGAGACAATGCTCACCTTCTGCTGCGCTTGGGTTCCCGCAGAGCGGAGTTTTATCCTGGCGTGAATGTACGAAAACACCAGCACAATGGGGACAATGAACAGAGTCCGGGTCAACTTCACAATCACCGCAAAATTTCCGGCAATCTCCGAAAACCCATACCCCGCGGCCACGACCGAGGAAGTATCATTAACGGAAGTACCGATCCAAAGCCCATAGCTAATATCACTAAGTCCGAGTAAACGGCCAATCCATGGAAACGAAATGACAGTTAGGAGGTCAAACAAGAATGTAGCGGAAATGGCATAGGCGATATGCCGGTCGTCTGCCTCAATAACAGGACCAAGAGTTGCCACAGCGGTACCTCCACAAATAGCAGTACTGGCCGAAAGCAAACTCGACAGTTTCCAATCGACTTTAAACAGACGCCCCAGAAGGTAACCACCACCAAAGGCTGTTGTCAGGGTGCATACCATGAGCAGGAGAGCGTACTTTCCCACCATCAATACCTGTGAGAAACTTAATCCAATACCCATCAAAATGATTCCCAGCTTCAGAATCCTCGTTGAAACGAAATTCACACCCGCAGAAGTCTGAGGGATTTTCTCCAGGACTGGGTGAAACAACATGCCTAAAAGAAGAGCTAGGATGCTTGAACCAATCAAGTCGCCTGGAACTAGTTTAGCAGCCCAGAGTGAGACGGTAGCTAAGAGCAAGGTAAGAAGAAATCCAGAACCGTATTGCTTGTACTTTTGTATCACAGAAAAATCCTCTCAAATATGGTTTCTATCAATCATCCTTGATTATAATTGCGTTCATGTATAAAATCAAATTATGGAATCTTATGCTTCCATAAATATAACTGATGAGGGGATTGCTATGCTGGACTATAGGCATGAAACATTTCTTGTACTGTGCAGAATCGGAAGCTACACGAAGGCGGCTAAGGTGCTAAACTTGACACAACCGGCAGTGAGCCAGCATATCAAGGCTCTCGAAGCACACTATGGAAATCGCTTATTCGAATACTCCAACAAGCAGCTTACCCTAACAGAACATGGCAAGCTCCTCTACCAATTTGCCTCTCGCATCGCTTCTGATAGCGATATCCTCACGGAGAAATTGCTTAAGAAAGACCTTTCCAGCCCCCATTTACGCTTCGGGGCCACATTGTCGATTGGCCAATACATCATGCCAGATATCTTGAAGTGGCTTTTGTCAGCCCATCCCAGAACCTCTGTCTCCATGTTGGTGGAAAACACCCATCACTTACTAGAAAAATTGGAACAAGGGGAAATCCAATTTGCCCTCATCGAAGGGCTCTTTGACAAAACCTCTTATCACTCCGAACTTCTTGCTTTAGAACCATTTATCGGGGTTTGTGCCAAGGACTCTCCCCTGGCAAACCAATCACTATCCTTTGCAGAAATCATCACCCAGAGCCTGATTGTACGGGAACAAGGTTCTGGTACCCGGGAGATCTTCGAGCATTTGTTGCATGAACACAACTTATCTGTTGCGAGTTTCCAGAAAGTCACAGAGATCGGTAATATGGAGGCCATCAAACAGCTGGTCAAAGAAGATTTGGGAATCACCTTCCTCTATCAAGCAGCGGTCCAGGACGAGCTGGACAAGGGGGACATGAAGAAGCTGAACGTAACCGACCTGGATGTGCGCCACGAACTCAACTTCGTTTTCTTGCGGAATAGTCAGCATACGGAGGAATTTCTGAGCTGGTTTTATGCCTTTAAAGAGGAATGGGCTGCGGGTTTGGGACGTTTCAACAAACCAAGAACTAGACAACGGGACAATAAATAACTATATCCAATTTGCCATTCGAAAGGATTTGTTACATAAATGTATAATAGTTAAATAAAAGATTGATATTTTTACACTGTTTAATCGAGGCTAGTTAGTAATGGCAATTCGGGATGGGGTGATAGTTAGAGGTATGGGGAGTTGCCAAGTCTGTGGCAAGTATACATTAAGAAGCCCGTCGGTACTTAGTCTTTGTGCGATACATAGGAAACTTGCGAGGAGGGTGCAGTGTGAAAAATTGGATTCGAGTTCTGAGCATTGTGGTAGTGGTTGCTTTGTTGGTCGGTTGCACGGGTGGTGGGGGTGAAAAGAACAAGACGCCTGGAATTAATGCCTTTTCTCCAGCGCTAGACATTGTTGAGGCGCTGTTGAGTGGAGAGGTGAGTTTTTCAGTTACTGCCGTAGACCCAGATGGGGATTCCCTGGAATATCTCTGGGAGCAATCAGGTGGTGGGCAGTTTACCGAAAAGAGTGGGTCAAAGGTCACATGGAAGGCTCCGAATGAGCCAGGTGAAGCAACTGTGAAGGTTACTGTAAGCGATGGCAAAGGAGGAGCCACCTCTCATTTGTGGCAAATCCGTGTTGTGGAAGAACAGGCTACTAGCGTACTCATCACTGTCCTCGATGAGGCTGGTAATGGTCTCGAGGGTATACCTATTTGGTTTGTTGATGGGACTCCTTCCATCGAAACCGATGGCCAAGGCATTGTTAGACAAAATCTAAATACTAACGAAACGATTATAACCCCGCAAATTAACAGCGAATACTATTCTGAACCTGGGGCCATGATTGTTAGGGCCGGAGATCAACCAACATTTGTCGTCCATCAGGCCAATCAAACCCACAGTCTAGTGGAGCTATCCTTTAATCCTGTCGTCTTTGCTGATTCGGAAAAGTTGAACCCGTTTTCTTCAGCCACCATCAGGGAGGCCATGAATCTGCTGGTAGAGCGAGACCAAATTGCTGGGATTTCTCGGAATGCTGGCAACGATGCACAGCCAGCCTTAACATGGATTCACCCCAACTCATTTGACTTTGAGTTTATGGGAAATGTTCTTGCGGACCTAGATGCTCTGTATGCCTACGATAAAGATGCTGCAGAGGCTACGATTAGGGAAGAGATGGAGGACCTAGGCGCAGAGCTGGTTGATGGAACATGGCATTATATGGGAAAAGAGGTTACTTTGACGTTCATAAGCCGTTCTGATGATGAACGTAAGGAGATTGGTGACTACATTGCGAGTGAGTTAGAATCAATCGGGTTTATGGTTGAGATACAATACAAGGGACTTGACGATGCTCTCGAAATTTGGAGAGATGGTGATCCTTATGATGGACAGTGGCATATGGCCATGGGTGGATGGGGTAGTGGCAACATGAACGGATTGCGGAGTTTCGGTGTGGCTGACTACTATACCAGCATCAGACTTGGATGGCCCCTATGGAACGCTTATGATCCGTCGCCAGAACTGCTTGAAGCCGCTCAGTTGCTTTTGACTGACTTCTTCCCTACTCTATTAGAGCGTAAGGAAGTCTTTGAGCGAGGTTTAGAGCTCGCGTTACAGGATTCTGTAAGGATTTGGCTGATAACAAGGTAACGCTCCCCAAGTGAACCAGGCCCGACGAATTTGCCAGCCTGGTTCACTTCCATTATTGAGCATGAATTTCTTTCAACATGGTCGATGGCCGTTTTTCCGCGCTTCTCCACTCGTACTATCGCCTAGATAGACGAAGCTCAATTCTTCCCGCAACAACGTTTGAACTTCAGGCCACTTCCACAGGGGCAAGGATCATTACGCCCCACTTTCTTCTTTGTAGCCAAGTTATAGACATTGTCAAGCGAGCTCCGGGCAAGTTGCGCTGGAGCATGTCCCTTTAAGACCCACAGGGGGGTATTATTGTAGCATTCAAAGATCAAATAGGCTAGTTCCCGCAAATCCTGATCCGATTCTAGTTCGAGGAACTCGGCCACACCAGGGAGGATCCCCGTGGGCTCCAAATCGCTTTGAAGGAGACCGAAGAAAGAGTCGATGAGCTCCATTGTTTCTAGTTGCGGTCGTCTGTCCAACAGAAATTTGGCCAGAGCTTGCATCTCATTTGTTGATGTACTAAACTCTGGGTCGCCCGCTTGCCATACCTCATCATAGGTGAGTTTGCGATACTCGAGATCCCCACGCTCTTCACGCTCGGCGAGAGTGTAATCAGGGTTAAGCATCTGGTGATCGGAGTAACGCTCTCCATCCCAGTAGATGTGCCAGGTATAGTGTCCCATCTCTGCTACGATCCTGGCAATTTCATCAAGGACGAGAGGTTCATCCAGGAGGGGGTTGAGAAAGTGCGCCAGCTCAGTAGGGGTTAAAATTCCATAATAATAAAGAAGTCCCTGGGTTAAGCGTAACACCTTGGTATTACGTTTGACGAGCTGCTGATACAGATCATCATTCAGGCTGAAGAATGCACGCTGGAACTCCCCGGGGACAACTAATGTCTCCAGCACAAACCTTTCCCTTTCAACATGAAAGGCAAAGCCAATGCTTTCATCCAACAAATACCCCTCGACATCATCGGGTTCCTCAGGATCGAAGGGGTAGATTGGGTCCCTTTCCATGACCATGTAATTCATCAGATCGTAGACGCTCTGATCCCAATACAGCATTTTTTCCGCCATTTTGCTCGGCAGTTGCTCTGCCATGGCTTCTATTAAATCATCTTTGTTCAGTCGGCTGATCCTCTGTATACCATGGGTACGGCAGATCTCAAGAAGATCTGCTTTGGTGTGTTGGTGTAGGACATACACTAGGGGCAGGGTATAGGTTTGGAAGTCTTCTGTCACAACCTTTACCATCCTTTCCGTTTCTCCATTCCTCGAGATAGACCTTGCTTACATTGCTTACATCTCTGCTTATATTCCTCGAGACGTAGCGGGAATCCTTTG
>JAAYOK010000183.1 GCA_012520355.1 Bacillota bacterium
TTATGAGAGTGCCGAGAAAGGCAGACCTCCAAAAACCGGGGACTTCGACTCCGGGTCAATCGCAACCGCTCCTACAGCCAGTACCTGATTAGGAACAGCAAAAAGCGGACACCCAAATCCAAAAGCAGGCTCGTGAGAGCTGCTTTCAGTTTACGTGTGACCGCGTTGCGCCAATGCCTTTTGTTCTTTATGGTACCAGTTGAGGAGTCCTTGCTTCGTGCCTTATTTGTTGAAGAAGACTGGTATCTACCCATTAGTTTTCTATGTAGCCTGGTAAGCCAGGAAAGGCTTTTGTAGTGACATTGCTCTGTACCGTAGTAAACTGGCCTTAGGAGTTACTCATAATGACTTCGTATGTACATTATGGAGAGAGCCACTACCCCAGTACGTTAGCGTTCCTCATACGAATACATGGACAGCCCCCCGATTCACTTGATCCAGGTTTTTGTTCTAGGGAAATTTTTCATGCAAATGCAACTTCGCAAGAGACTACCACGAGTATCCTCTAAGCAACCGGACGGATGGGCTGGCTCGATTCTGTGATCTTCGACTCAACAGTTGGCAACCAAAAACCTCTACCGTTCGGTGACGGATTAGGCGAAAAGTCTATCAAGCCCAAGACGATCGAACTGCCCTTGGTACCGCAAGCAGCTACGCAAAACAATAGTTCTTGCGAGAGATCATGAAAAACTTGGCGGAACGATCAATGCGATTCTGTCGTTCTAGGCTATCTCAAACAGAACGGCTTGACACCGCTACGTACAACTTTTCCAATATGGTTCAACAGACCGAGTTCTTGTTTCCACCCTGCTCAATAGAGACCTCATACTTACACCCACCCATAACCACAGAAAAACGCAGACCACGAATGGAACGTGGCAACTTCGGATGAACCTCGGGTCGACCATCCTCCCCTTGGCGAAGCCCCGCTAGACCAAAGACTAAAGCTTGCCAACTGGCCCCTAGGGCCGCTAGATGGATCCCTTCGTGCTGCGTATTTTCCATGATGTTGTAAAGATCCAGAAAAACGCTCTTTCGAAAGTAATCCCACGCCACATCCACATAACCCAAATCCGCCGCTAACTGGGCATGAGTCCCGAAAGATAGGGACGAATCGTGTAAAGTTAAAGGCTCATAGTAAGACCAGACGTTTTGCTTTAACCGAGTAGCGAAACGATCGGGGTACAAGGTCATCAAAAGGACTAGATCCGCCTGCTTGATCACCTTGTAGCGCTGCAAACGATCATAAGGAATCGTCCGATATAGCGCGGTGGAACCCCTCTTATAAGCGGAAATATCCAAAGGCTCCATCCGTTCAAACACCTCATCTTGTAACAGAAGATCCCGCTCTTCATCGTACAAAATGGCAATCTTCTCAGCCACTTCCGCGAACGTTTTCAGTTCCTCAGGAGTGATCTGTAGTCTGGTCTGTAAAGCATCCCAAGCCTCAGGTCGCTTGCTCACGAACTCGGCGGCACGAACTGCGCCTAACAGATTTTCCCGCACCAGGTAATTCGTGTAGGTGTTGTTCGTCGTAACCCCACAGTACTCATCGGGACCTTTGACGAATAAGAGGTTGTAACAATCTGTTGCCTCGTGATAGGTGAGGCGGCTTACCCAATAGCGGGCTGTCTCCACTAACATTTCGGCCCCATAATGTACAAGGAAATCTTGATCTCCCGTAATACGAACGTATTCTTGCACCGCGTAAGCAACATCGGCTGTAATATGCACCTCGCAGGCACCCGTATCCCAAGTTTCACACTGCTCATGGCCAGTATCCGAAGACATCCAAGGATAACGTGCTCCCTTTAGTCCCATCGACTTGGCCCCTTCACGGGCACTTGGCAGCATATGATAGCGGTACAACAGAAGATTCTTCGCTGCCTCAGGGCGCGTATATAAGAAGAAGGGAAGCATAAAGATCTCTGTGTCCCAGAAGTAGTTACCCTTGTATCTACCATGCATGAGACCTCGAGCTCCAATACTCACGTAAGGGTCATCTGCGGCATTGTTTTGCAGGAGTTGAAAGATATTATAGCGAACAGCACCCTGCAGTTCTGGATCCCCATCGATTTCAATATCGCAGGACTCCCAAAGCCCATGCCAGGCTTGGGCACTCTCCTGCAGCACCCCGGCAAATCCCAGGCTACTTAACCGTTCCGAGAGTTTTATGGCTTCAGCCAAGTGGTCTTGTACAGGATCCCGATAACAATAGGTCGCTACCGTCTTGGTCACAACCAAGGCTTCGCCTGCGGGAATGTTCCCTTCTATACGGACAGCCGTGTACGCATCCGCCGTTACCCCGGTAGTTGTCATGGGTAGACTGGCCACAACGCGATATGCTTGATAGACACGCCTCTTCGATGGCATGCTTTCCATAACCAAGACTCCCCCAACCTGATTAGCCTGGCAGATGACAGGGTTTAGAAGGCGCTTACACTCTGTGTCCTCTGTCAGTTGATCGTCAGAAATGGGAA
>JAAYOK010000184.1 GCA_012520355.1 Bacillota bacterium
AGGCGGTTTGTTTCTGTGGCACTAGCCTTAGAGTTACCTCCACTGGGTGTTACCCAGCATTCTGCCCTGCGGAGCTCGGACTTTCCTCAAAGGATTTCTCCTTCGCGATCATCTAGTTCACTCAGTGTTTTAAGTATAGCATAAACTTACATGGTTTAAAAGACAAATGGACTACCACTATTATCCTCGAGAATGTCCACATCAGCACCGAAGTGCTGAGCGAGATATCTTTGTAGTTCAGCGGTAACAATCCGCTCTGTACCGAAATGTCCTGCATCGAGGACGGCTAGGTCTAGACTTCTGGCATCCATGGCATCGTGGTAGGAAACATCGCCAGTGATTAATACATCTGCGCCAGCCTTCTTGGCCTGGTGCACAAAGTCGCCACCCGATCCCCCTACGACTGCAACCCTAGCGATCTCGTGCATCTCCTGGCCAACAATGCGAACAGGATAACCCCAGAGCCTTTCCACATGTTTGGCAAGCGCTCCTAAAGTCATAGGTTCTATGTTTCCAACACGTCCAAGTCCGGCGGGGCCATCCTGAAATGGAATGAGCACTCTCTGATCCTGTAATTTTAGATCACGGGCCAACCAATGGTTCAGTCCCTCTTCCGCTTGATCCAGGTTCGTATGGGCCACATAGACCGCGAGATCATGCTGCAATAGTGCGGCGAGCAAAGCGCCTCCTGGCTCATCGGTACGAAGTTGACGTAGAGGTTTGAAAATCACCGGATGGTGTGCAATCACAAGATCTACATCTTCTTCGATGGCCCTTTCGACTACATCCATGGTCACAGTCAGGGTCACAAGTACCCTGGATACCTCTTGATCAGGATGACCAATCTGGAGCCCCACATTATCCCACTCCAGGGCCAATTCTAAGGGAGCCAACGCTTCCATGCATCGGCAGAAGTCTTGCACTTGGTACTTCATGCTATTCAACCTCCTTTGGATGACTCTGGGCAAGAGGCCCTTTGTAACACCCTAGATGGATACTTCGCTACGTACAATCGCGGTCCCTCCTGCAGAAAGAAAGTGCAAAGGAGATTCTGTTTGACTGTCGAATTGAACAAAGACCAATCTTCCCCTAACGGGTGTTAGGGCAATATGAATAAGGTTGTATCCTGGGAGGCATTATGAAGCGTAGGGACGGCGTATTGTTGAAATCACTTGATCCATTTGTTGAAATCATTCCGTACATCATGGAAAAACGTAGCGATGCACAGAACTTCTCCAAACACGTCTTCTGTGTCGATCCGATTGACGCTTACATAGCAGAAAAGAGACAGCAAGGGCATAAGTTCAGTTATCTTCACTTTTTCATTGCGGCTTATGTCAGATTGATCCACGAACGACCCCAGTTGAATCGATTTATCATGAACAGTCGCATCTATCAAAGAAACAACATCTACGTCTCTATGGCCATTAAGCACTCTCTACGGAGCGATGATGACGAAACAACGGTGAAGTTTGAATTCACGGGTAAAGAAAACATCTTCGAAGTTGCGGAGATCATCGATCGGGTCATCGCTGAAGCCAAAGCAGAAAAGGACAACTCCGATACGGACAAGTTGACTTCCCTCTTGATGTCCATGCCGGGCATTGTAAAAAAGATATTAGTCAAGATCATTAAGGGCCTAGATCAAATCAATCTCTTACCTGCCAGCATCATCAAAGTCAGTCCTTTTCATACAACGTTGTTTTTCACCTACCTAAAATCCATCAACACCAATTACATCTATCATCATCTGTATGATTTTGGCACCACCGGGCTGTTTGTCGCCTTAGGTAAGACGGTCAGACTCCCTATGGTGGAAGGTGACCAAGTTGTGGTGAAGAAATGTTGCCAAATCGGGTATACGATGGATGAACGAATCTGCGACGGTTTGTATTTTTCCAAGACCCTTAGACTGTTAGAACGATACATCGAAAATCCCCATCTCCTTGAAAAGAGACCGGAGGAAAAAGCGAAGTAAGACCAAGCTGACCCTAAGACATACCTAGGGTCAGCTTATTGCTTTTTGGAGGCAATCAACCCTTCATATCGCTCCAAAACCCGAGGGAGAATGTCTTTCCAGGGTTTAGGGATGGTTTTCTGCGCCTGCTTCCCCATTTCTCTAAGTTCACCTGGATGATCGAAGGCCCAAGCAATCCGCTCCGCTACGTTCACGGTTGTATCCTCTGCTAGAAGGCCGTTGACCCCATCCTCGATCACTTCTGCTGCACTTGAACCACGGGCTAGAAGCGACGGCGTACCAACGGCTGCAGCCTCACGTACCACCATGGGTGCATTGTCATACAGTGAGGGGAAGACGAATAGATCGGCCCGGGCATACAAAGCAAGCAAGATCTGAGGTTCACTGATCGGGCCCGTAAAAATCACTACGCTCTCAAGCCCCAGGGTGGTGCACAGTTCCCGGATTTCCCTTTCTGAAGGCCCCTGTCCAGCCATGACCAATCGAAACTCTCGACCTTGCTCTAAAAGACTTTGGGCTGATTCCAAAACTCTGCGAATGTTCTTCTTCCAGTTCATTTGTCCCACAAAGAGTAAGACGGGCTTGCCTTGGAGAGAATAGCGTCGGTCCACCAAGTCAATTGTCTTTTGGTCGACTTCCTGAGCGTCTGTACCATTTTCCATAACCTCAATGGATCCTTGAAACCCATAACCCCGCAACACATCGGCAGTTGAAGAGCTCACGGCCCAAACCTCATCACATCTTGCATAGAAATCTAGCACGGAACGGAGGCACAACCTAGACAGGGTCTTGCTCTTGGTCACCTGCAAAAAGTCATCATAGTACTTAGAATGAAACGTCCCTACCAAAGGTATCTGCTGGCGATGAGCGTATTTCCACGCTTCCCTTCCGGCAATAAAAGGGCTATGGGCATGAACAAGATCCATCTCCAACTTGCTAAGGCGACGACGATAGGAACGATCTAAGGTGGGAAGGCCCACCCGGTACTGTTTCATTGTAGGAAGTGAGACACTGCCATAAGCAACAACTTCGTAGCACCGCGGGAGGCCAGGGTGAGCTTGCCTCGGAGTAATCACATAGCAGGCCTCACAACACTCCCCTAGACCTTGAGCATAATGGCTTACCACCCGACCCACGCCATCCACAATGGGAAGAAAGGTATCACTAAACAGACCTACCTTCACTACCTATCAACTCCTGGAGAATAGTCGAATACTTCTGTCACCATGTCTAGATTCTTCGACGATCCTCGTCTGAATATGTCTCACAAACACAAAAAACCCTAGAATGGCGGTAGTAACCACTCTAGGGTCTTAAAATCATCATTATATTGGTGGACCCCCTGGGACTTGAACCCAGGACCAACGGATTATGAGTCCGCTGCTCTGACCGACTGAGCTAGGGGTCCAACACTCGTTCATTATACGGGAGCTACACTCCCTTTGTCAAGTGAAGAGCAGG
>JAAYOK010000185.1 GCA_012520355.1 Bacillota bacterium
GCATCCAGGTTAAGGATCTGAGGACCGAACAAGATGTGCAAACGCAAAACCTCTTGGACAGTCTTTATGCAGAAGGCCGAATTGTGCTGGTGCAGGATAATCCTTCCCTTCCCTTGGAAGAGATCTATGAAAACCTTGATGCCTTTAAAGACGTGATCGCTGTGGGAAGAATTGGTCTTCCTTCCCTCTATAGTCGCGAGGAAGACTATCCCATCGTCTTCAATACTTCCTTCTTTCTCCTTGAAGAAGAGGATTTTATCAGTGAGTTTTCCCTGCTAGGAGACGCTTACAGCCTCCAAATCCGAGACGGGATCATTGAAAGCCCACCGATCTTCAACCGGTCCGCCCTGCTTTTTCCAGCAGGGAGAGAGGTGGTGCTCAGACAAATATCATTCTATGACCTAAAACTGGAGGCATTGGATCGTATTTTCGATCTTGCCAACTTTACCCTGAATGAACCAAGTGAATACGCTATTTATACGCGCTACCTTGGGGTGGTAGAGGCCGGAAGAACCTCTACGCGTACGCCTCGGGACGAGGGGAAGATCGAGTTTATCATCATCGATCGCTCCATCGTGGGCTTCAAACGGGGTGGGGAGACGGAGATTCCCCATAACGGTTTTGTACTCTCACTTCCCGTGGAGGACTTGGAAGGTAGACGCTTTAGCAACGAGGTCAGCTATATGTTCGCTGATGGTTCCAGTTTCCGGGCAGGTATCCAATGTGGTCCTGGACTCTTGGAAAATGGAGAAGTCATTTTAGATTCGCAGCGCCTGAAACAGGAAGAGTTCTTTCGCAAGATTCTTCAAGACGGAAATGTCAGCGACCTGGGGGTGGTTCCCACAGATTATGCTGAGGACATCGATGAAACTAGGGCTGCACGTGTGGCCATTGGTGTAGACTTCGAAGGTCGCTTTCGAGTTTTAGCAGTGGAGGCAGTGAATCGAGGTATGAGCGAAGAAACCGGAGAGTCCTCTGGTGCAACCCTCAGCGAACTTGCTTCAGTGCTAAAAGATAGAGGATATAAGCATGCACTAAATGTAGATGGGGGTGGTTCAGGGAATATCCAATATTACTATGGACACTTAGTCAAAGGAGCCGATCGCAGAGGTTTACCCGGCATCACGTACGAACGCTTCGTTCCGAGTGTCGGGGTCATTCGAAGATGAGAATGGAGGAACATGATGAAACGTAATTTGACAATCGTATTATTGGCTAGTCTCTTCGTCGTTAGCCTTTCTGCCCTTGTTATGGCAGAGCAAGTCACACTCCGCTATTTCATGTGGGATCCTGAGTTCCAGCAGATGGAAGCGGAACTGATCCGTGGTTTTGAAGCAGAGAATCCCAATATCAAAGTGGAAATGACGGCTTTGGATCCGAACAACTTCTGGCCTCGCCTTGCTGCCATGGCAGCTGCTGGTGAACTGCCAGACGTGTTCTCCATGTCCACAGGCTATATTGACACCTGGGCCCGGGATGGACTGCTTTTGAACATCCAGCATCTAGTGGATCGGGACCTCAATCTTGATGACTACTTCTACAACGTCTTTGCCGAAGATCGTTTCCCCAATAAGGAAACCAGCGACATGTACGCGATTCCTTATGCTTGGGTTGGCTCTGTCTTGTTCTACAATAAAGACATGTTCGATGCCGCAGGTATCGAGTATCCCACTGCAGACTGGACTTGGGATGATTTCCAAGAAGCAGCCATTGCTTTGACCATTCAATCCAATCCCAACAGGGCTCCTGAGCAATACGGATTCTTCTGGTATGGCCGTTACTCCCATGTGGAACCATGGGTTTACGCCAATGGTGGTCGGATTCTGAACGAAAATAAGACCCGCATCGCAATTGACGAGAAGGCCAAAGAAGCCCTTCAGTTCTTGTCTGATTTGACCAATGTCCACGGTGTATCCATGGCCCACCGTGATTTGGCTGGTATGCGTCAGCAAGACCTCTTCCCACTGCAACAAACTGCCATGTGGGTTGATGGTTCCTGGA